>NZ_JBEOPC010000012.1:0-85464 GCF_040309765.1 Psychrobacter sp. TB20-MNA-CIBAN-0197 | reverse complement strand
AACGATTAGGGTTTAAGACGCCTATGCAGGCGTTCTATAATATTAATTAGCGTTGCACTTGGTGTGTTAATCTAAGTTATTATTCAAAAAGGTTCAGCGGCGCTAAAAGATATTTTGATGTTATTTATTTATCTAGAGCTGCTTGCTATGATTGGCATTTATTTTAAGACCCATCGCTTACCTGTACAGTTTTTAATCTTTATTGCCATAACAGCACTGTCACGACATCTAGTAGTAGATGTTCAAGCGGTATCTGACTACTTTCACTTGTGGCTACTCGCAACGATTTCTGTAGTGATAATCTTACTAAGTGCCTCGATAGTTGTACTCACATGGACAGCCCGAACCTATGGTCGACCAGAGGATAATTTGGATAGTGCTCACGTTAATTCTACTACAAAAGCGTTACTACCTGACAACGCTCAGGCACCTAAGAGCAACACGAAGCATCGCCGTGAATAGAGAAGTAATTGCCACAGTTAGACCATAAGAACAGTTAGACCATAAGAAAGGACGGAGTTCTGTGCAATACAGAACTCCGTCCTTGATATAAAATTAGCTCGTCTAAGATTTGTATGGCTTTACAGCCATTTTACCTTTTTAAACTTATAGTATAAGTAGCTACAAGTCGTCGCAATCAAAAATAGAATAACAAAATAAGAGTATTCCCAATGCAGCTCAGGCATAAAGTCGAAGTTCATGCCATAGAGCCCAGCGACGGCAGTCGGTACTGCCAGTATACCGGCCCAAGCAGCAAGCTTTCGCACCACCTCGTTTTGACCCATATTGACCATAGCCATATAGGTATCCATAGCTAAGCTTAGCATCTCATTGAGGCCGTTAACTGCATCTAGTGAGCGCAGCAGATGGTCATTAATATCTCGAAAGTAAGGCTTAGCAGCGTTAGGGAAGGCGGGTACTAAATCGCTTTTTTGATGATTAATGAAGAAGTTACAGATGTCTTGTACTGGCAAGATTACCGCGCGCATATGTACCAGTTGCGACTTAATCTCATAGAGGTTTTTTAGGGTGTCTTTATTAAACTCATAAGTAAAGATATTACGCTCTTGCTCGCGTAAGTAGCTGCCGAGTCTATCGGTGATGGGCAAGTAGTTATCGACAATAAAATCAAGAACAGCGTGCAAGATAAAGATAGGCCCCATTCTTAGCTTTTCGGGGCGCAGATGACAGTGCTCACGAATCGGCGCATAGGCGTTTGAGGGGCCCGTGCGGATAGTAATTAGGTAGTTTTTACCCATAAATATCGCAGTTGTGCCGTAGCGGATATAATTATCTTCAAGCTTGGCGGTACGAACGACCAAGAATACCGTATCGTTGTTATAGGCTTCGATTTTGGCACGTTGGTTGTCCGAAAACGCATCTTCTATAGCCAGCTCATGCAGATCAAAAGCGTTTTGCACTTCGGCAATGGTCTGTAAGCTTGGCTCATAAAGCCCTAACCAAATAAACTGGTTATTATTGGTCAAAGCTTTATTCACATCGCCAAGCGCCAACTGGCTGATTTGTTTACCGGTCTTACGCGAGTAGGAGTAGCAGTTGACCACTTCAGCTTCGCTTGAGACGACGATATCCTCATAACGCTCCGAGTCGGGGTCGTAGACGGTCATGGTCTCAAGCGTATCTTCTTCCGTCGCTTCTGCATCACCGTAAATATAGCTGTCGTAATCGACGAAGTTTAGCGGCGCCTCAACATTGTCAACATTGTCAGAGTAGATACGTTCGATATTAGAATCTGGGGCGATACGTATCGTCTGGAGTGACGGCTCATCATCACGGTGCATACACGCTCTTCCTCGTCGTTAAAGCCTAGCCGTTAAAGATTAGTCGTTAAAATTAAATCTTTATATAAAAGTATTTTTATCACATAGGACTTGCCGCATCTTAGACAGTGCAGGGGATGCAAATGTGCGAGACACCTAATATCACTAGTCAAATATTGAGACCTAAATTTCAAGCGGCAGGCTATAAAGCATAACGCTTTAAGGTGTCGATATCGACAAGCGTCAGTAAGCTCTCATGACAAGCTTCAAGCTTAATAGGCGGCGCGATATCGAAGTCCAATGCTTCAACCCAGCGTAGTGCACAGATACACCAGTAGTCACCGGGCTTTAAACCAGCAAAATTATACTCAGGTAAAGGGGTGATGAGGTCATTACCGCGACTCGATGAAAAGTTCAAAAATTCGCTAGTCATCTTAGCGCAAACTGTATGTTGGCCAACATCTTGGTTGCCAGTATGACAAAAACCGTTACGATAATAACCGGTGATAGGATCAAAGCAGCAGCTAGCCAGTGCAGTGCCTAGTACATTGGTTTGATTGATCTCGGGGTTAGGATGATAATCTGTGGACATAAAAATTCCAAAAAAAATATGAGTTAGTGTAACACGGGTCTAGCGCATAGAGATAAGCCAAAAACGGCTACTTTGTTAGCAAATGATTATTGACGCTCCACTGCGCTTACCTCTACCAGGGGAGTCTTAGCGTTTTTTAAGGACTGCTGTCTATAGCTGTTGAAAAGTGCTGAGTAATTGGTAGCCATTGCTAGTGATTACTCAGAATTGTGACTAGTCGAATCTTAACGGCTATGCTAAACTAAATCCTCAAGTGCTGTGAGCATTTCGCGTCAGTGTGTTCAAACGCTTTATGTTATATATCTAATATAGTATGTCAAATGTTTGAAGTGCACAGCGATAGCTTTTATCACCCTCGTCTATTTATTATCATAATTAAAAACGACTATACTTAAATCGGTCAACTATATAACGATCTAGATTTTGCATGACCTAAACTGAAAAATATTTGGTATTGAGATGACCTAGTTGCTTTATACGGATTGGGTCAGTGATAGTGCGTGCTAAAAATACAAACCGCTCATAAACTTATCGTATCGCGTTTGCGCGATAAGCCAAACAAGGATTTATTGTGTCTGTCAGTTCTGATTCTACTAGTTTTGCTCACTCCTCTTCGGCGACTCAGCAGAGTACCCAAACGACACCTACAGGGGCTAATAATGGCCTATCTTACTTAAGTAATCATGCCGCTGAAGTGGCGAATAATTGGCTACTACCGGATGGGGTTGGCGATGTACTGTTTTCTGCGGCCCAAAAACAAGAAGTGCTGCGTTATCAGCTCATCCAGCAGCTGATCGCTCATGGCTATCAGCCAGTCAGTCCTCCTTTGATTGAATATACCGAGTCATTATTGAGTGAGGCCTCAGAGGATCTTAAGCGGCAGACATTCAAGATTATCGATCAGTTGACCGGACGCTTGATGGGTCTGCGCGCCGATATCACGCCGCAGATTCTACGTATCGACGCGCATCACGGTAAAGGCATAGCGCGCTATTGTTACGTGGGTCATGTCATCCATACGCTGCCCTCAGGATTATTTGGCTCACGTACACCGCTGCAGTTGGGCGCTGAGATCTTTGGCTATGATGATCTAAAGGCCGATATTGAGCTTATAGATGTATTATTTACTATGGTCAATGGCTTGAATCTGAAAGCAAGTCTCCATATCGATTTAGGTCACGTGGCGATATTTAAACGCTTAGCTGAGCTGGCACAGTTATCTACCAGTGATACCGTCCAGCTGATGACGCTGTATGCTAATAAAAACCTACCAGAGCTTAAGCGTATAAGTACAGCTCTGCCGATGGGGGACGATTTTTATGCGTTAGCGCGCTATGGTCATGATATGACGGAACTGCTGGCGAAGCTATCTGCTACGGCTAAGCAAGATACCAAGATTGCGCAAGCAGTCGACGAATTACAACGCTTGAGTACACATCTGCAGCAGCAATGGCAGTGCGATGTCAGTATCGATGTCACCGAACTATCAGGTTATCATTATCACACGGGTATCGTCTTTAACGGTTATATCAATAGTGAGACCCAGCCACTAGTGCGCGGCGGTCGCTTCGATGGTATGCAAAGTCAGAACAGTCAACTGACCGATGCTCAAGCGCCGCGTGCCGCGACTGGGTTTAGTATGGATGTCAGCCGATTGCTGGCACATATTGAGCTTGCTGCGCCAGCGGTAGTCATTGTTGATTATACTGACATGACTGAGGCCGATAGTGCGCGCAAACAAGCGCTACAACAGCAAATCGAAAAATGGCGCCAGCAAGGGTACCGGGTTATAGTGCCTTTGAGCGAAGATGACTGTCCAGCTGATGTTACCCATCGTTTAAGCCTAGCTGATGAGAGCTGGCAATTAATTAATATCAATTAATCAGTACAGTACCGAAATATATAGTGGCGGGGTAACGCGCCCTAACACTGAATTCAATATCTGATTCAATCCATAGCTAAGTCTGATAACTCGCTTAGCTGTTTAATTTAATAGTCGTTTATTAACCTACTCAAATACATTACTGTAAGGATCTATCATGGGTAAGAATGTCGTAGTTTTAGGAAGCCAATGGGGCGATGAAGGTAAAGGCAAAATCGTCGATTTGCTTACCGAAAAGTCCTCAGCAGTGGCGCGTTTTCAGGGCGGTCACAATGCAGGGCATACGCTAGTCGTCGATGGCAAAACTACCGTACTGCATCTCATTCCTTCTGGTATTTTGCGTGATGATGTCACTTGCTTCATCGGTAATGGTGTGGTCTTAGCTCCTGATGCTCTACTCAAAGAGATGAAGGAGCTTAAGGATAATGATGTACCAGTACGCGAGCGCCTGCGTATCTCGCCAAATTGCCCGCTTATCATGCCGTATCACGTGGCACTCGATCAAGCGCGTGAAGCCAAACGCGGTTCAGGTAAAATCGGTACCACTGGCCGCGGCATCGGTCCTGCATACGAAGACAAAGTCGCACGCCGAGCGATCAAGCTTGCTGACTTGTTCCGGGATGACTTAGAAGAAAAACTACGTAACCTTATCGAGTATCATAACTTCCAGTTGACTCAGTACTATAAAGTCGATGCGATTGACTTTGATAAGACTTATCAGCTGTGCCAACAGTGGCGCGACGAGATCAAAGGCATGGTTACTGATGTGACCGAAGATTTGAACCAGCTGCGTCTAGCGGGCAAGAACTTAATGTTTGAGGGCGCGCAAGGCACGCTACTTGATATCGATCACGGCACTTATCCGTTTGTGACCAGCTCAAGCGTAACGGCAGGCGGCGTTTCTACCGGTACGGGTATTGGTCCGTTATACTTGGACTACGTATTGGGTATCACTAAGGCTTATACCACGCGTGTTGGTAGCGGTCCATTCCCAACGGAGCTATTCGATGATGTTGGCGCGCATTTAGCCAAAGTCGGTCATGAGTTTGGCGCAACAACAGGCCGCGCCCGTCGCTGCGGTTGGTTCGATGCCGAAGCGCTACGCCGTGCGGTCGTACTAAACTCACTATCAGGTATTTGCTTGACTAAGCTTGATGTGTTGGATGGTTTAGACGAGCTTCTGATCGGTGTTGGCTATAACTTGCCTGAGACAGAATGCGCAGGCGCTCATGATGCCGAATTCTACGAAGCGGTTACGCCTAAGTATGAGACATTGCAAGGCTGGAGCGAGTCGACTGTCGGTATCACCAACTATGACGATCTACCAGAGAATGCCAAGATCTACATCAAACGTATTGAAGAGCTGATTAATTGCCCAGTTGATATCATCTCAACCGGCCCTGACCGCGAAGAGACTATCGTCCTACGTGATCCATATGATGCGTAAGCGATAAAGCGCTAGAAGTGTAATCAAATCCCAGTGTCTAAATTATACAAGGCACTGGGATTTTTTAATCAGATGAGGGTATTTACGGTTTAGCAAGACACAATCATAAATTAACCCTATCATTTATAGTGTTAATCATTATAATAGTCAGCAATCATCCACTGAGGGCAGTGTGCTCGCATTGATAACGCACTAGTTTATCCATTTATTTAGCTGAATTGGTGTGATGATCACAGATAACTTACCTCTTTATTTTACGGCTAACTCAATCCACTTTATAGGAGCTTTTCATGGCTAACGAACGTACTCTATCTATTATCAAACCTGACGCAGTTGCTGGCAATCATATCGGCGCTATCTATGATCGCTTTGAGCAAGCGGGTCTAAAAATCGTTGCTGCTAAAATGATGCAACTTGATGACGAAAAAGCGGGCGGCTTTTACGCTGAGCACGCTGAGCGTCCATTCTACAACGACCTAAAGTCATTCATGACCTCAGGCCCAGTATTAGTATCAGTATTAGAAGGCGAGAACGCTATCGCTAAGCACCGCGAAATCATGGGCGCAACTAACCCAGCTGATGCAGACAAAGGTACTATCCGTGCAGATTTTGCTAGCAGCATCGACGAAAACGCCGTTCATGGTTCAGATTCTGCTCAGTCCGCTGAGCGTGAAATCAGCTACTTCTTCAATGATAATGAAGTGTGTGCTCGTACTCGCTAATTCATACTTTTTTATAAGTATGGACGAGTATTGAGGCGTTGCTGTTAATAGGTTATGTTGGGGTTTAGTATTTATAACTACCAGCAGTTGACTGCTAGTCAGCCTATAGTCATTTATTCAATAGTAGCGCAAGACGGCTTATACTCAGTAGGGTGTAAGCCGTTTCTACTATCAGCTACTCACTTCATAGTCTAAGCGTTGAACGTTGAAATAACCTAGGATTACCCTAATATTCAGTATAGCGTTACGATTATCGGATTATCGTAAGTCTCATTGTTATGCAAATAACTACTATACCAATCTAATCTAACTATAAAAGCGCTCAAGTAACTTTCTAGGGCTCATAGCGTTAGCAATCCCTTATCAGCATCTCATTATCAGTGACCAAATAAAACGAGAGCTGATATAATAACGCTCATAATGGATTGCTCATGCTCCACAATATTGCACAAGCTTTTTAGCTCAGGCAAAAAGGTATTTATTATGTCCATGGTACAAACATCCACTCCGTCAGCTGACACTCAGAGTAAGACTAATCTCTTGGGTATGACCCAAGAGCAGCTTGCCGATTACTTCAAAAGTATTGGCGAGAAGCCTTTTCGCGCCACCCAAGTGATTAAGTGGATATACCAACACGGCGTCACTGACTTTGAGCAGATGACCAATCTGAGTAAATCGCTGCGAGAAAAGTTAGCGCAGCACGCTTGCGTCACTGCGCCCAAGGTTATTCATCGTCAATATAGCGATGATGGCACCCGTAAGTGGGTGTTCGAGGTCACTGGTGGCTCACTGGTTGAGACCGTGCTGATACCTGCTGACGATAGTAAAGTCGATGGACGTAAGACTCTGTGTATCTCATCACAAGTGGGCTGCGCGCTTGATTGCAGCTTTTGTAGTACTGGTAAGCAAGGCTTTGAGCGCGACCTCTCCGCCGCTGAGATCTTAGGTCAGCTATGGGTTGCGAATGCCTCTTATATGAGCGACGAGAATGACAGCTTAGAGCATGTCGATCATAGTCTTTGGGAGAATAAAGTCACTAACGTCGTTATGATGGGCATGGGCGAACCTTTATTAAACTATAAGCCTGTAGTTGGCTCGATGGAGCTTATGCTTAGCGATCATGCTTATGGCTTATCTAAGCGCCGGGTGACGCTCTCAACCTCAGGTGTTGTGCCAAAGATGTATCAATTAGCGCAAGATATCGATGTCGCTTTAGCTATCTCGTTGCATGCGCCTAATGATGAGCTACGTAATGAGCTGGTACCTATTAATAAAAAGTATCCGCTAGCAGAGCTGATGGCCGCTGCTCGTAACTATGTGTTCGACGCTAATCCGCGCCACAAAAAACACGTCACTATCGAGTATGTGATGTTAGATGGCGTCAATGATAGTGATGTACACGCGCGCCAGCTAGTCGCGCTGTTAGGCGATTTACCAAGCAAAATTAACTTAATACCTTTTAATCCGTTCCCGCACGCCGATTATGGTAAATCGAGCAATAACCGTATTCATGCTTTTAGTGATATTTTGAGCCAAGCGGGTTTTGTCTGTACCATTCGTCAAACTCGCGGCGATGATATCGATGCCGCTTGTGGTCAGCTCGTCGGGCAAGTGGCCGATCGTACGCGCCGCTCAGAGAAGTGGCAGCAAAGCATCAAAGATAGAAGCGCGCAAGCCGTTACTATTAAAGATAGCCGCTTTAAGCGCGATGCCAAGGCCTAAACGAATTCCTCAACAAAGTCCCAAACAGAGTCTCAGTACAGTGACAAAGTGACAGGGCGAAAACAATGTAATATAAGTGCAATAAGCCTTAACAAATAGCGTGAGTAATTATTGAGCCCTTAAGGTAGATAAGAGGTAGACTAACGGTTTTTATCGGTATAAAGTCATATAAATTCAATAGCTAAGTACTTATTACAAGGTACTAAGTTATAAGATGCTCAGGGATTAATATGATGTTAGTAAAACCAAGGATTTAGGGGCTATGAGTGATGATAAAATTTCTAAATCAAGGCGTTCGTCTATGACTATCAAACCATATACCTCGCATAATCCGCCAACCGCTTTGACGAAGCTCATTAAGCTTACTAAAGCCCGAGTAATGATGAGTGGCTTGTCAGCTTTGTTACTAGCAGGCTGTCAAAGCACAACCGATCCTGACTTGACAGGTAGTACCCGTTATCAGGGGTCTGCGCCAGTAAGTAATAATAAAAACCTGAATAAACAAGAGATTGCTCGCGTTCGCACCTCACTTGCTGCCCAGTATATCCGTAAAAACGAGCTTGATGCCGCCCAGCGTCAACTCGAAAAAGCTTTCGCTGCTAATAGCCGATACGCGCCAGCCTATGATATGATGGGCGTTTTACTGCAGCAAGAAGGCAGCCGTCTTAATCTTGAAAAGGCGGATGCGTACTTCAAAAAAGCGATTGCGCTTGACGGCGACTTTGAACAGGCCCGTAATAATTACGGAGTTTATCTGTCGCAGATGAAGCGCTATAGTGAGGCGGCTCAGCAGTTTGAAATTGCAGGCTCCGCATTAGGTTATGAAGGCCGTATTAGTGCTCTAGAGAATCTAGGACGCACTTATTTACAGCTGAATGATAGTGCTGCTGCGGCAAAAGCATTTTTGCGCGCTTTAGATGGCAATCGCAATAGCTTAGTGGCTCATATCGAGCTGGTTGATTTATTATTGGCCCAAAACCGCGTACAGCAAGCGCAGCGCTTGTATGATGAGACGCTCATATTGGTTCAAGGGCAGGGCATCAGTCCGCGTCTGCTACTGCAAGGAATCAAATTGGCCGAAGCGCAAGGCGATAGCAACCAGCGTCAACAGTTATCGCGTCAATTATTATCCGCTTATCCGTTAAGTGATGAAGCAAAACAACTCAAGACTTGGCTTAACAATCCAGAGGCACCATGGCAATGACCGAACCATCACTAAATACCCAACTCAATGCGCAAAACTCATTTGGTGCCATGCTGCAACAAGCTCGCAATACTCAACAAATCAGCTTGGAGACGGCAGCCGCTGAGCTGTTTATTCTAAAGCGTCACTTGCAAGCGCTTGAAAACGAGAATTTCTCTGAGCTACCGCAAGTCGCTTTTGCACGCGGTTTTGCGATTAACTATGCTAAATACTTACGCCTAGATCCTAATACGGTCGCAAGTGCCTTTGATGCTGCTTACCCTAATGAGCTAAAAGACCGCTCAGCGAATAACACCGAATCTTTATTACAGCCGATGGGGACGCTACAGCGCGATACGAGTAGCCGTATTCGTATCAACCCCTTATTAATAATCGGAGTTATTGTACTTATTGTTTTGGCTTTCTTTTTGTTTCGTATGGTGAGTAACGCTAGCCGCGATAGCGAAACAGCTGCGCCTGTGATTGATGATATCACGGCTACAGAACAAGCTCAGGGCGCAGCAGTAGTGACTGACGACGATAGTATTGGTGCTTCAGGCTCAGCGCTGAATCTAGGCGATGATAGTCAAAGCAATGCTACATTAGAAGTTAAGTTGACCGATGCTGTCGATGTCAATATTGCTGATGCATCAGGCAATAGTTTGATGAATGGCGAGCAGACCAGAGGGAATTATACCTTAATAGGAGTGCCGCCGTTTAGTATTCAGATCGATGACGTCGATAATGCCAGTTTAGTGCTTGATCAACAAGCAGTGGCGCTTGAGCAGTATACGACCGGCAATCGCGCTATATTTGAGCTTGCACCATAAGAGTATAGCTCTTAATATTTAGAAATATTCTATATACTTTAAGTAAAGGATTTTGTATGTCTACATCAACGCCTATTCATCGCCGCCCTACCAAAAAAATACATGTCGGTAGCGTAGCAATTGGCGGCGATGCACCGATCAGTGTGCAAAGTATGACCAATACTGATACTTGTGATGTGGCAGCTACAGTCGCGCAAATTCAGCGCTGCGTGGAGGCGGGCGCGGATATGATGCGCGTATCGACTCCAACGATGGATACCGTCAAAGCCTTTAGTGAGATTCGTAAGCAGGTCAGCGTACCGCTTATCGCCGATGTGCATTTTGATCATAAAATTGCATTGGCCGTCGCTGAAGCTGGCGCTGATTGCTTGCGTATTAACCCAGGTAATATCGGTAGTGACGCTAAGGTGCGTGAAGTTGTAGCCTGTGCCAGACATCATAATATTCCGATTCGCATTGGCGTCAATGCCGGCTCTTTAGAAAAAGAAATTCAGCGTAAGTACACGGAACCAACCGGCGAGGCGATGCTTGAGTCTGCCATGCGTCATATCGATATTCTTGAGCGTCTCAATTTCGATCAGTATAAAGTCTCAGTCAAAGCCAGCAATGTGTTTTTGACGATGGATGCCTATCGTTTGATATCAGCGCAGATAGATAATCCGCTACATCTAGGAGTGACAGAAGCGGGCGTCTATCGTACTGGTGCGGTCAAGTCGGCTATTGCTCTGGGCGGGCTGTTACTCGATGGTATTGGCGATACTATTCGTATCTCTTTAGCGGCTGAGCCTGAAGAGGAGATCAAAATTGGCTTTGATATTCTAAAGTCACTAAATATCCGCTCTAACGGTGTAAACTTCATCGCTTGCCCAAGCTGCTCGCGTCAAGAGTTTGATGTCATTAAGGTGATGACGGCATTAGAGTCGCGCTTAGAAGATATTCGTGAACCGATGAACTTATCGGTGATTGGCTGTAAAGTAAATGGCCCAGGTGAGGCTAAGGAGGCCGATATCGGTATCGTCGGCGCCGCGCCTAAGTCTTTGGTCTACCGGATGGGCGACAAGAGTCATCTCATCGATACCAATAACTTAGTGGACGAAATCGAAGATATGGTACGAGCCCACGCCGCAGAGCTTGCTAAGTCACGCGAAAATGAAATTATTCGCGTCGGCTAGTGCTTCATAAAACAGACATTTCAAAATAAAAAACAATCGCAATAGAGTTTGAGGGTATAACCGCACCATGATTAAAGCTATTAAAGGGTTCAATGATATTTTGCCACAGCAATCGGCAAAGTGGTTACGCCTAGAAGCCGTTTTACAAAATGTACTGAGCCGTTATGGCTACGAGAATATCCGCTTACCTATTGTTGAGCAGACCGATCTGTTTGCTCGTGCTATCGGCGGCGCAACTGACATTGTCGAAAAAGAGATGTATAGTTTTGCCGATAAGTCAGAGCCGCCAACGCCTCTAACTTTGCGCCCTGAAGGCACGGCAGGCGCGGTACGCGCGGTTATCGAGCATAACTTACTGCGCGGCGATACGCCCAAACTTTGGTACATCGGCCCGATGTTTCGCTATGAGCGCCCGCAAAAGGGGCGTTATCGTCAGTTCCATCAGCTTGGAGTCGAGAGCTTCGGTAGTGCTTTGCCCGATGCGGATGCTGAGCTGATTGCGATGACGGATCTTATGTGGCAAGAGCTTGGCCTCAAAAACGAGATGCGCCTACAGCTCAATAGCTTAGGCGAGAGTGATGAGCGTCGTGCTTATCGTGATGCTCTAGTGCGTTATTTGACCGATAAGCAAGAGCAGCTCGATGAAGACAGTAAGCGCCGCTTAACGACCAATCCGCTACGGATTTTGGATAGCAAAGACGCGAGTACGCAAGCGTTATTGAATGATGCGCCAAAGCTCGCTGACTTTTTGGGTACGGAAAGTATGGCGCACTTTGAGCAAGTACAGGCGTATTTGACAGAGCTTGGCATCGATTTTGAGATTAACCCGCATCTAGTGCGTGGTCTTGATTATTATAACAAGACCGTCTTTGAGTGGGTGACTGACAAGCTAGGCAGCCAAGCTACGGTTTGTGCTGGCGGCCGCTACGACGGTCTAATTGGCCAGTTAAAATCAATGGACAATAAAGGCAAAGTCCAAGAGAGCAAGCCAGTAACGTCTGAGCCTGCTGTTGGTTTTGCTATGGGTCTTGAGCGCTTGTTATTATTGATAGAAGCGGTTGCGCCTTTTACAGAAGACTCTGCATGTGATGTCTTTATTGCCGCGCATCCTGAAGTATATAGCGCTGGTATCGCTTACGCGCAAAATCTGCGCTATAAGCGCCCAGATCTGCGTGTAAAAATGGCGAGCGCGACTAGCCTGAAAGCGCAAATGAAAAAAGCGGATAAGTCAGGCGCTGCGCTAACAGTGATTATCGCGCAGCAAGAGCTGGATCAGCAAATGATTAGTATCAAAGATATGCAAAATGGTGAGCAAAAAAACGTGCCTCAAGATTGGTTGGCGGATAGCGCTAACTTTTTGGGTCAGTAGTCTTAGCTCAGATATTAACAAGCAACCATTTCTCATAAAGTATTCATTATAAACTTCATCAGGTAAATACCCATGGCTTTGAATCCTAGTTCGCCAAACTCAGACAATTCGATGCAAGCGCTAAAACAGTATGGTGGCAATATTGTCACTATTATATTGTTAGCGTTGGCTGGCTATTTTGGTTGGACTTATTGGCAAAATAACCATGCCCGTGTGGATACGGTAGCTGCCGACCAGTATGCAGATATTCAGCTGTTAAACGAGCAAGTCAGCTTGGCGGCGCAAAACCCAGATTTAGAAGACGATGCTTTAGCAGCACTGAGCGAAAGCCGCGAGCAGCTAAGTGATGATATCGATAGCTTAGTCAGCGCTCACGGTGATTCAGTATACGCTTGGCAAGCACTAATGATGAAAGCGCGGATGCAAGTAGATAATGATGATTTTACAGGCGCGGCAGCAAGCCTCAAGCAAGCCTTAGCTATCGATTTAGATGATGCAGGGCTCAAAGCTATTACACGTCTGCGTTACGCGCAGGTGTTATTAGCCAATGATGAGCTAGAAGCGGCATTATCTGAAGCTAAAAGCGATGTGCCCATCTCCTTTGAAGCAAGCCAGCAAGAGCTACTAGGTGATATTTACCAAGCGCAAAATGATAAAGAGGCGGCGATTAATGCTTATAATAATGCTTGGAATCTAATCAGCGAGCGTAATGAAGAGCGCGCAGTACTGGCGCTAAAAATGGAGAGCTTAGGTATCTACCCTGAGCCCATCAAAGCTCAAGACAGTCTTATCCAGCAGCCAGCAGCACCGCAAGGATTGACGGTAGATAATACCGTAATGATGGATAATGACAGTGATGCTATCAATGAAAACAATAATAGCAACGAGCCTGAATAATCGACGCAGTAAGTCAGTCATATCCTTTGCGCTGTAGAGACTTCTAAAACTCAGTGTTAACCCGAACTAGTTTTAACCCTAATTATAGTAGTGGCTGTGCAATAAAGACTGATATTATCTTTAGCTATAGCTTCTTATTGACCGTTAATTTTTTGTAGTGAGAATACAATGACCCGATCTGTTCGTGCAAGCCAGACTATAAAAAGCAATACCCTAAAAAAGACTGCTATGCAAGTGGCAGTAGTGGCTTTGATGGCTACCGCTGCTGCGGGCTGTAATCGCGGTATAAAACCGGAGGTTAACGATCCTGTCAAGCTGGTACAAATTGCGCAGCCAATCAGTGTTTTGCAGCCCGTGTTCAGTATTAATGCTGGCAAGAACGCCAGCAAAAAAGATCCGTTAGACCTACAAGTCGGCTATGAAAATGGTCAGATGGTCGTTGCCGGTCGCGGCGGTGATCTAACCGGTTATGATAGTAATGGTCAGCGCTTATGGTCGTTCAATGTCGGTGAAGAGATTACTGGCGGGGTCGCTTTAGATGCCTTTAGTCAGACCGCTGTGGTCAGTACTCGCGGTGGCCGGATTATAGCGCTCGATAGTAGTACTGGCGCTAAACGCTGGCAAAAACAGCTGTCAGGATCGGTATTGACGCCGGCACTGATTACCAATAACCGCGTTATCTTATCGGCGAATGATGGTTTTTTGCATGGGTTATCGCTACAAAGCGGGCAGTCAGTCTGGCAGTTTGCCACTAGTCTTCCTGCTATCAGCGTTCGCGGTGCTGCTGCGCCAACTTTGCTAGATGATACAACCGCTTTGATTGCCACCGCTGATGGCCGTCTGCACGCAATCACCTTAGATAACGGTTTGCCAAAATGGTCACGCCGTATCGGTATCGGCACCGGCAGCAGTGAAGTTGAGCGTATGAGCGATGTCGATGGTCAACCTGTCATTGATAATAATCAGCTATTTGCTATTAGCTATAGCGGTCAGCTGTTAGCTATCGATTTGGCTTCAAGAGAGGTCATGTTTGTCAAAGAGCTTGCTAGTCTTAAGTCGCTTGCGGTCAATAGCCAGCAAGTCGTTGCGACAAGCTTAGAGGGCAAAGTGGTGGCTTATGATCGTCGCACCGGTGAAGTGTTATGGGAGAGCGAGGAGCTTGCTTATCGTAAGCTTACCAATCCAGTAATGATTGGGGATTATATTGCGGTCGGCGACTTGGATGGTATTGTCCACTTGTTTGATCCAGCGACAGGGACTATTGTGAGCCGGGTTGAAACCAAAGGCGCGCTGAGTAGCTTACAAGTGGATGGCTCGCGCTTAATGACGCAAAGTAAAAGCGGTCAAGTAGCGATATGGCAGCTACCAAGATAAGTCTTTGCTAACTGATTTGAGTCATTATAGGCTAGGGCGTGTTGAACATTCGACCATGGCACTGACAGCGACTATTTTTTAGGCGATTCGATGTTAAAAATAATAAGTTTAGTCATTCTAAGCGCTTATTTTTAACGATGAAGCGGCAAAAAAGAGTCCTGTCCCTGTTGTTGTCGTGAGGGCTGATGCTAAAATTGCCCCATACTGCGTTACAAATCTCGCTAAGGCATCTGCATTATCGTCGCTTTGTGCCTTGTCTGGAACAATTTTAGCAATCAGCAGTGCCTATTTGCGAATGTTCAACACGCCCTAATATAAACTAAGCAATAATACCTTACTCCTCATAAACGCTGCTCGTTCAGCGTTTAGTGCTTTTTATTGAAGCTGGTTTAAACCTTGTTTAAAGCTGCGATTTGACGTACTCTTGCGCCCTATTATTTATTGCGGCCGAAACGCGACAGTAAGCCAAGCACTGAGTGGTTTGCAGATTAGAGTCGTTAAGGTTATTGTTAACCGAGTTATTGTATTTTATTTATTATCATTATTTATTTAAGTCTAAGATAGTGGCCAGCCTATTGCTGCTATTATCTGCTAATGACTATTATCGAGAGTAACCCATGAGTATCAAGCCTGTAGTGGCTTTAATCGGTCGCCCAAACGTAGGTAAATCTACCTTATTTAACCAATTCACCAAAAGTCGCCAAGCTTTGGTCGCTGACTTGTCAGGACTGACTCGTGATCGCCAATACGGCGATGCGGTGTATGAAAATAAAGCTTTTATTGTCGTAGATACCGGCGGTATTGGTGAGGCGGATGATGGCAGTGGTAACATTGATGACTATATGTCTGAGCAGTCGCATACGGCTATTCATGAGGCTGATATTATCGTCTTCGTCGTTGATGCTAGAGCAGGTATGATTGGCGCTGACGCCGAGATTGGCAAATTCTTACATACTTTAGGAAAGCCGGTCTACGTGGTCGCCAATAAAGTCGATGGCGTGCATGATGCTGCACCGGCAGAGTTTTATGCTTTGGGCTTAGGCGAGCCTTTCCCTATGGCGGCCAGTCATGGACGCGGAGTCGGTAACTTGTTAGAGGTCATTACTGCTGACATGCCAGAGCAAGATACCCTACAAGAGCCAGATGGTCTGAAGCTGGCAATTATTGGTCGTCCTAACGTCGGTAAATCGACGCTGGTCAATAGACTGCTCGGTGAGGATAGAGTAGTGGTCTATGATATGCCAGGCACCACGCGCGACAGTATTTATATCCCTTATCAGCGCGATGGCAAAAACTATGTCCTTATCGATACTGCTGGCGTGCGTCGCCGCGGTAGAATCGATGAGAAAGTAGAGAAGTTCTCTGTCATCAAGACCTTGCAAGCGATCGAAGACTCAAACGTCACAGTGATTGTCATTGACGCGCAAGAAGGCATCGTTGACCAAGATCTACATATGATAGGGTATGCTCTTGATGCTGGCCGCGCGTTGGTAGTTGCGATTAACAAGTGGGATGGCTTAAGTGTCGAGCAAAAGGACTATATTAAGATTGAGATGGATCGCCGCTTTAGCTTCATTCCTTATGTCAAAGTGCATCTAATATCAGCGCTGCATGGTACAGGTGTCGGCAATCTTTATCCCTCTATCTTAAAAGCTTATAAATCCTCGATGTTTGAAGTGTCAACCAACCGTTTAACACAGATACTGCAAGATGCGGTTGCCGCTAATCCGCCGCCTACCGTATCAGGTCGCCGTATCAAGCTGCGTTATGCTCACATAGGTGGACATAATCCGCCGGTAATTGTAATTCACGGTAATCAGACGGGCTCGTTACCCAAAAGCTATCAGCGCTATTTAGAAAACCAGTTTCGCCAAGTGTTCAAGCTTGAAGGCACACCTCTCAACGTCGTCTTTAAGCTCAACGAAAACCCTTATGCCAACAAGAGCGACACGCCTACCAAAGCTAAAGCCCAACAGCTTAAACAACGAGAGCGTAATCGTGCGCATAAGTACACCTCGCGCGACAAAAAAAGTGATAAAAGAAAGAGTAACAAGCGTTAATCATTGCTGATAGCTGATAGCTGATAGCTGATAGCTGATAGCTGATAGCTAGAAGCTTGGTAATAAACAAAAGGCGCTCGTTAAGGCAAGGAGTCATTCGTATTCCTTGCCTTTTTATTTTATGATAGAGCGTATGACAGATTGATAACCGTGCGCTGTATCGTCAGCGCTTAGATCTCTAAGCTCTTTTGACTCAAGTGAGTAATATGAGTAACCCCTCCTCAGTAACTGTTTCTTCCCTTATTCGGCGCACGGTTTTTCAAGCCGTGTTGCTGATTGCTATCGTGATGTCCTTTTTGTCTTTTTATTATGGCTTTGTGCAGCACTATAAGCAGCAACGTCTGCAAGTACAGCAGTTATCAGAGCTACTCGTCAATAGCGCCTCGACTGTAGACGGTGCAAGCCTAGTGGCACAGCAAGTTGATATCTTGCTAGCCGGCGACCCTACGCTTAGCAGTATCGTGTTTTACTCTTCTGACTCACCTGTATTAGCGCTCGATAAAATCGATATCGAGCAGCAAAACCGTGATTGGTATAATGCTTGGTTTGCCGATAGTATGAGCTTTAATGAGCCAGTGACCAGTCGCTATCTGAGCACGAGTAGCTACTATCAGCCCTCAGCGACAAACAGTGGCATAGATACTAGTACTAGCGATGGGGTAAACAGTGGCAGCGTAGTAGAGAGTAGTCCTCTAGGAGCGCAAGACGTCTTGATTGGGTATCTTAATATCACTTTAGATATCCATAAACTACGAAGCGAATGGTTGTATCAAAACGCTTGGCTATTATTTATTATTATTGGCGCGACAATCATCAGTATGTTGCTGCTGCTGCGCCGTTTAACTTGGGTCGCCGATAGTGCGACGGAATTAGCCAAAGTGTGTCAGATCGTTGTCAGTAACCCAGACGCCGAGCAGCTACCGGTAATCCAGCAACGCTTGAGCTTTAAAGAAACTAGAGATATGAGGCTGGCATTGGCGAGTTTATTTAATCGCTCAAAAGTGCTGGAAGATAAGCTTCGTTCTCTAGCAGCCTATGAGCAGCAGTTACATAATAAAGACCTGTCTCTCAACACGCAGCGCAATAGTTTTCAGAGTATGATTACTCATGAGCTTAAAACCTCGCTGAATGCTATCGCGGGCGGCTTACAGCTATTAGAGAGCCAGTATGCTAGTGCTGAGCAAAAAGATTCGTTATCCATTATTCATAAAGGCAGTCAGCGTTTAGAGGCAACGATTGAGCAAATCATTCAGCTCAATAGAATAGAAAAAGGTCAGATGAGTATTCATGTGACTGAGTTTAATCCCTTGCAGCTATTATCAGACTTGTTTACTGAGTTTGAGGAAGTGGCAAAACAAAAGGAACTTGAGCTGACTAGCCGCATTCATCACATTGATTATAAGCTTAAAGGCGATGCCGATAAAATTAAGCAGATACTGACCACTTTGCTTGAAAACGCTATTAAATTCACCGACAGTGGTGAGATCAGCGTTGAGTCGCAGCTGACGCATTTTAATACTAGTGTGCGCTGGGAGATTAAGGTGAAAGATACAGGGATCGGTATTGATAATAAGTATTTTGAGGATATTTTCACGCCGTTTTTTCAGGTCGATCCTAGTGGTACTCGGCACTATGAAGGTGTAGGCCTGGGCTTGCCGGTGCTATCACAGATTGTACAGCTACTTGGAGGGTCCATCGACGTTGCAAGTGAGCCCAATGTAGGTAGTCAATTTACCGTGATTCTCCCGCTACAAAGCGTTTATCAAAGTCAGTCGCGCTATTCGCAAAAGCCATTCGCCGGGTTAAGTATCCTTTGTTACTATAATGAGGATATAGGAGTGTTAGCTGAGCAGCTACGCGGCTTTGGTGCGACAGTCAGTGCCAAGCAGCATGAATTATCAGTCCTACAAAAACTCAGTAAGACTCAAGTAGATATGGTGATGATCACCCAAGAGGTGCTACCAGAAAAGGCAATACAAATGGCGCGGCTGATACGCGCTGAAGAAAGTCGCTACCGAGTATTAATTATTTATTGGTATCCGCCGCACAAGCAAGATAATTTAGATAATTTTGAATACTCACTGAAAGCTGCAGGGGTAGACTTCTGCTATCCGGCTACTGAGAACAGTAAAACACTCTATAAGTTGATAAAAAAAGACGCTAGCTACTGATTTTCAAAGGCTAAGTTTTTTAAAAGCTAAGCCGATAAAGTCTGGCCTTTGAAAAGAGTATAGCGTCTATTTTCTTTATCGTTTTTTATCGTTTTTTATCGTTTTTTGATATTACAGTCAAGTCAATACTTGACTAAGATTCCATATAGTCCGCCGTTACAGATTAAAATAAGTTCTGTGCCCAGCGTACTACATGTTGCCACATACGACTAAAAAATCCAGATTGTTCTACATCATTAGTAGCAATAATAGGGGTCGAAGCTACGGCCTTGCCTTCAATGACTGCCATCATTTTACCGACTTCTTGGCCTTTAGTGATAGGCGCCTCTAAACTCTCTGGAATATCAACCACGGTGGTGATTTTATTTTTTTGTGTTTTAGTCGTTAGTATTTTTAGGTTGTCTGCGGTTGCAAGCTCAATCTCTTCTGCTTCACCGAACCAGACAGGTATCTTGCTGACGAATTGACCCGCCGGGGCTTTGGTGACGGTAGTAAAATGACCATAGCCCCAATTGAGTAACTCGCGCGACTGATCAGCTCGATCTTGTGCACTCTTAGTACCCATGATTACTGATATTAGACGCATATCATCACGCTCGCTTGATGCAACTAAGCAGTAACCGGCTGCATTGGTATGACCGGTCTTTAGACCATCGACAGTAGGGTCTGTAGCGAGTAAGGCGTTACGGTTGCCTTGGGTGATGCCATTATAAGTAAACTCTTTTTCAGCATACAGATCATAGTATTCGCCGCTATTTTTTATGATAGCGCGGGCAAGCTTAGCTAAATCTAGTGCAGAAGCCTCATGACCTTCATCTGGCATACCAGTGGAGTTCATGAAGTTGGTATTTTCCATACCTAGTTTTTGCGCTTGCTCATTCATCAAAATCGCAAACGAAGATTCACTACCCGCAATGTGCTCGGCCATAGCCTTTGAGGCATCATTACCCGATTGAATAATGATTCCGCGCAGCATATCGATAACGCTGGCTGTTTGATTCACCGGCACATACATACAAGACTGGCTGCTACTGCCGCGGCACCAAGCATTTTCACTCATCAGCACTTGCTCATCTTCGCTCAAGTCGCCTGAAGCCAGACGCTGCTCAATGATGTAACTGGTCATCATTTTGGTCAATGAAGCGGGAGGCAATGGCTGGTTGGCGTTTTTCTGTGCCAATATCTCGCCGGTGTTGTAATCCATCAATACGTAAGCGGTATTGTCCATGGTCGGTGGTTGGATGGCGGCATTGGCGGCTACTGCACCGATTGAAACACTAACACCGATTACTAATTGTACAAGCTGTTGTTTTACACGCTTAACTGTCATAAATTATTACACCACATCATAAAACCAAAAGTATCTATCGTAAATGAACCGCAAAACCGTCTGCAAGCTGCTTTGAATAGACATTAAATGAACCCTTATCATAACCATACAGTGAGTATAGAGCACAAAATCTAGTATGATAAGGGCGATAAAACAAAGAATATGGGCTTGTTTAGGAAGTGCTAAAAAAGCTATATCAGAGCTATCATAGCGCCATAACCCGCTTAG
The DNA here is from genome assembly GCF_040309765.1 of Psychrobacter sp. TB20-MNA-CIBAN-0197. Taxonomy (NCBI): domain Bacteria; kingdom Pseudomonadati; phylum Pseudomonadota; class Gammaproteobacteria; order Moraxellales; family Moraxellaceae; genus Psychrobacter; species Psychrobacter sp. TB20-MNA-CIBAN-0197. The sequence goes on along the minus strand of NZ_JBEOPC010000012.1, from coordinate 64,704 downwards.
CGATAGCAGTGATAGCGACTGCTGCTTGCAAGAATAATCGAAAAACCTATAAGCGGCAATAGTAGATAGCGGTATTGATTAAATTTATCAGGTTTAGTCAATAAGGCTTTAGTATTGCCGAGACTTTATGAGGCTAAAAACAGCTTCTTGTCTACAAGCCTAAAAAAGCAGTCAGCTATAAAACAACAAAAGCTTGCAGCGCGTCTCAAAAGTTGAGAGTAGCGCCGACAAGCTTTTTTGAGTAATCGCCAATTGGGTAGTCATTGATCAAGTTGCTAAAAACATAAATCGTCATCAGTACGATGCAATATCTATCTCAAAGTATTTGAATGATAAAGACATTAATAAGGGGCATCAGCTAAATCTTGGCAAAGTGCTTTGTTTTCACTTTTTGAAAACCCCATCGTCCAACTGCGAATACCTTGTAGGATTTGACGGTAGTCTTGCTGAGTAGATAAATATTGAATAGCAGCTTTAGGGTCTTCTAATGTAGGCATCAGCTCTTGAAGCTGTACGTTATAAGACTTATAAAAGCGCTGTTTTTGCTGACCATTGAGCATCGAGGGGCAGATCTCAGATAGTACTTGCATAACCGCAATTTCATGCTTGGTAATATTCATGCCAGACATATCAAGAGGAATAGTAGTGGCTACATTATCGGCTGCTTGGCTAACTTGGGACAACATCGCAGCGGACATGATGAGACTGGCAATGCCAACTTTAGAAGCCATTTTTTTGGCAACAAAAAGAGTAGAGAATATCAATTTATTAGTCATCCGGTATCACGCTCGCTTAACATTATTGAGTGGTATCATGGTAATAGTAAAAGCATAAAATGTCACATAAAATATGAGTCGATCTGTAGATGTATTGTGAGCTAAAGGCGTTTTATAGCAACATAGCGGTAGTATATTTAAATAGGTTACCCTAACATTAACCGGTAGCTTATTATTGTTATCTTACATCATGTTTATCGAGATTTAATCTATCCATAGGCCAAATATTAGATCGAAGAGTAGGGGCTCTTAGTATAGCTGCTAGAGTCGCTAAAAATTTACTCGCTCAATCTATTTGACATCTCAAGGATAAAGCCTTAGTTTGTCATTTTATATTATAATAGCGCTATGTTTTGACTCTTTGCTTTATTCAACTATTGGTTTGATGCGGCAAGGATAGCGTTATTTTATAAAAATAAATAGTACAAGTTATGACTCACCAAACCCTATTAGGTATGTTCAGCCAATATGAAGTTTTTGATTAGTAATGATGACGGGGTACATGCTCCAGGGTTATTGGCGTTATATCGTGCGCTCTCTGAGATTGCAGAGGTGTACGTGGTCGCGCCTGATTCTGAGCAAAGCGGTTCTGCTAGTGCCTTACGTATCACCCAACCTTTATATACCCAAAAAACCGCTCTAGGGTTTATCGCTGTTAATGGCACGCCGGCTGATTGTATATACTTGGCGCTGCATGAGCTCTACTGTGGTGTGAGCTTCGACTGCGTCATTACTGGGATTAATTCTGGAGCCAACCTTGGTCAAGACGTCTTATTCTCTGGTACCTTTGGCGCTGCGTTAACGGCTCAAGTCTTCGGCGTGCCTGCTATTGCAACCTCACTGGCAGGCGGCGCTAGTAATGCGGATCAAGGTAGTCTCGATGATGAAGCAAGTCACTATACCATAGCCGCTGCAGAGATCGTCAAGCTTATCACTGAGACGAGTATCCTAACTGCGCTCAAAGCCATGCCGTATCATGTGCTCAACGTCAATATTCCTGATGTTGAGCAGGCGAGTGATATCCAAGGGCGTAGGCTGACTTGCTTGACCCATAGCCAGATTGCCAAACCGGTACATCATATCATCGATCCACGCGGCCGCGATGCTTATTGGCTGTGCTTGCGTAAGTCGACGCACACGCCGCTAGAGACTGAGTTAAACGAAGCGACTGCAGAAACGCAAACAAGCTTAGCACGATCAACTGCAGCGAATCAGCGTCACAATAATCACGATATTACCAATAATGTTACCGATGCTCAGGCGTTGGCAGAGCGGTATGTGAGCTTGTCACCGGTCAGATTGCACCATACACCGCTTGAGAGCTTAGAGACGTTATCGACTTTAGCACTATAAAAGCGATGCTGCACTTGTGCCTGATTAGCGCTCATAACAATAGTAGTAACCAAACTATCAGCAATCGAAATATCAGTAAACATGAGTATTCATCACTATAAGCACTTGTCCGTTTAATTGCCGTTTAATCATTAATTTATAGCCTGTCCATCCTGTCCATGAAGAGCATGGCGTACATGAACTATAGGAAAATTTTATGAAGAAGCTTACTCGTAAGTCAACACTAACCACCGCCCTTGTTAGCTCATTGAGCGTAGCGACGCTGGCTATGAGCGGCTGCGCGACCAAACCGACTTATCAGAGCAGCAGCGCTGCCGGTCCCACGATTGTCACCAATAGCCAAGGCGTGCCTAATTATCATCTGGTTAAGCGCGGCGATACTGTCAGTCAAATTGCACAGCGCTATGGTCTGAACTATCGTCAAATCGGCGCGATTAATAACCTAGATAGTAAATACACGATCTATAGTGGTCAGTGGCTCAAGCTTTGGCAAGGCAGTCAAGCGGCTACTAATACTACTTATAATGTCAACAATCGTCAGCCTGTCCAATCTCGTCCAACGTACAACCCTAATCCTGTACCAGCGCCTTCTACAGTGCCAGCTTATCAGAACACAGCCACTTCTACCTCAGGCTACCTATATCCTAGCCAAAACCAAGTCATCCGCAATTTTGATGCAGCAGGCGGTAATATGGGTATGTGGTTTGCAGGCCAAGAGGGCGATCCGGTGCAGGCAAGCCAAAGCGGTACCGTGCTTTATGCAGGTAATGGGCTAGAAGAATATGGTAACTTGATTATGATTCGTCATAGCGATAACTACATTACCGCTTATGCTCATAATAGTCAGCTGTTAGTAAGCGAGGGCGAGCAAGTCCAAAGCGGACAACGTATCGCAACGATGGGTAGCAGCGGGCAGACCAATCAAGTTGGCCTAGAGTTCCAAGTGCGTCTCAATGGTAATCCTATCGATCCGCGTGCCGTACTAGGACGTTAATATCAGCGTAGTTTTAATTATGGTTGTTGATTATTTCTAGTTATTGGTTTTGGAGCTGGTCATTGATAGTATTGATGATCAGCTTTTCATATTGAGCGCTATAGTAAAGACCAAAAGTATAAGACCAAACTCTAAAACATCGTCAAGCCAAATCATAGAGCTATAGAGCCAAAACGACTAAGCAAAAGGGTATTGCCAATCATGCAAACCACTGTCTTTAATACTGAAACTTATCACTATCCGCAAAACTTCGCTGATATCAAACCCAAACTCGAGCAGCTGCAACAAGCGATAAAAAAGCTTGAGGCTAATTTGATTGACGCCGATAGCGATACTGATATCGTTATGAGCAGTGAGTTGAAAGTTGATTATGCCAGTGAGCTCAATCTCAATCAGCTGTTAGCAGCAACGACTATCGAGGGTAAAGTACTTGTGATCGCGGGAGCCGGCTCCGGCAAAACCAAAACTCTCACTTACCGTACCAGTTATTTGCTCGAGAACGGCGTTGCAGCAAAGCAAATCCTGCTCTTAACTTTTACCCGTAAAGCAGCAAATGAGATCAAAAGCCGCGCTAAAGCCTTGTTAACCAATAGCCTGACGGATGAGCAGTTATCTGAAGATGCTCTGTCTACTCATATAGCACCAACTAGCAAAGCGCTTAACGATATCACTAGCGGCACGTTTCATTCGTTCTGCAACAGGCTGCTGCGTCAGTATTCAGGTTTGCTCGGTATCAATCCGCGCTTTACAATTTTGGATACTGGCGATAGCGAGGACGCTATAGATCTGATATACAAAGAAAAAAAGTACCCGGTGCAAACCAAGAAACAAGCGTTTCCGCGTAAGCGCACCTTACAAAATCTGTTTTCGACCTCTAGAAATCGGCGTATCCCTATCTCTGAGCTGGTTGAGGACAATTATCCTGATATCGCCATACATATTCCGATCATCGAGCAATTGGCGATTGATTTTCATGAGTATAAGCGTGCCAATCACTTATACGATTTTGATGATATTATCAGTCAAGTGGTGCGTCATCTAAAAACCAATGATAAGTTTCGCCAGCTGCTACAAGAGAGTTATCGCTACGTGATGGTCGATGAATATCAAGATACTAATATTCCGCAAAAGCAGCTGATCGATCTGATCTGCGCCCCGGCCTCAGTATCACTGATGGTCGTCGGTGACGACAATCAAAGTATCTATGCCTTTCGCGGCGCTAATTACGAGAATATCCTACTCTTTGGCGAGACTTACCCTGAGGCGAAACTGATTAAGCTTGAGCAAAACTATCGTAGCACCCCAGCCGTGCTCGACTATGTCAATGCCTTATCTGCGCAAATCACCTTGGGCTATCAAAAGCAACTTTATTCAAACGCTAGCATAACCGGTGATAAGCCGGTCTTTAGCCGCGCTAGTGATGAGACAAAAGAGGCGAAATATATCGCCGATACAATCGCCGCGCACAAAGCCGACTATGATTACAGCGATTATGCGGTACTGTGCCGCACCTCTTTTCAGTCCAACTACGTGCAGCTGGAGTTTATGGAGCGCGGTATTCCGTTTATTGTTGTCGGCGGCATCAAGTTCGTTGAGCGTCGCCATGTCAAAGACGTCCTTGCCTTTATCAAGATCCTGTATAACCCCAACGACACCATTGCTTGGCACCGTATATTGACCTTGTTTAAAGGGGTAGGGGCGGTCACCGCCACGCGTCTCACACAAGCTATCAATGGCGCTGACAACTCGTTTGAGCCGCTGTTATTACCGAAATTTAGTAAAAAAAGTCCGCAGCTTGAGCCGTTATATATGACTCTAAGTAAAGCGCAACAAGCGCAGTCGGTCGCGACGACTATTGAGCTGATTTTAGAGTTTTACATTCCTATTTTAAAGACGGCCGAGGAGAATTGGCGCGAGCGGAGTGAGGACTTTCGCGTGCTAAAAAACCTAGCCAATGAGCACAATAGTCTCGATGACTTCCTAGAAAACCTAGCGCTTGATCCGCCCAATGACTCTGTCGCAGCGGCCGATAAGCCTGAGGACGATGACAATGATAAGGTTACTATCTCAACCATTCATAGCGCTAAAGGACTTGAATGGCCGATAGTGTTTGTCAATTCACTTGTTGATGGCATGACGCCGCATCATCGATCTTTAGATGATTTTGAGGAGTTAGAAGAGGAGCGTAAGCTGTTTTATGTGGCCTGCAGCCGTGCCAAAAACAAACTCTACTTAACCGCGCCGGATTACTTCGCCAGTTATTCTGGCTATTTTGATAAGCCCTCAAGGTTTATCGCCGAGCTGCCCGCAGATAAGGTCGAGGTGAAGTCATCACTAAAAGGGCTCGCGGCGCTGGCGAGTGCTGATCCAGTATGGTGGTAGAATAGGTGTTTTTATACCGTGCTCTATAAGCTTAGTTCTATACTTTACTTGTTTATTATTTAGCAATAAAAACTCACTATTTTTAATGCCAATACTATTTAGATACTGACCAAATACTGCTCAAATACACTTAAAACAATAGCTAGAATATCTTTAAGTTATTAGATTTATAGTTATATATAACTAAAAGTAATTCATTGAAAAATTTATTGTTAATTAGTGCTTTAATATTCGCTATAATGCGTTACCATAACCACTTTAAATTTTCTGTCTCATCTACCTTAAAACTGCTACTACGGCATGGTTTTTACTATTTGAAAGGTATGTTATGCGTTATGACGTTATTGTTATTGGTGCGGGCATGGTCGGCACCTCAACTGCTTGGCATCTACAAAAGAACAATTCTAAAGTACTAATGCTCGACAGAAAGCTGCCAGGTCTTGAGACCTCGTATGGTAATGCTGGTCTTATTCAACGCGAAGCTATCCATACCCATCCTTTTCCGCGTCAGATTACTGAAGTGTTTCGCGTCCTGCCCAATCAAGGCACCGATATACGCTACCGAGTTCCGGCTATTCTGCGTTACCATCAGGCGCTATTACAGTACTGGAAGTACTCATCGCCGGCCTCAGTCAAGAAGATTGAGAGTGAATGGCAAACCTTGATTGCGCATTGTACTAGCGAGCATCAAACGATGATTGAGGCATCTGGCGCTGATGAGCTTATCACTCGTGATGGTTGGTTGCAGCTGCATCGCTCAAAAGAGACACTAAAAGCCGCTGCCGATACCGCTGAAGTCGACCGCGCGCAAGGCGTAGAGCATAAAGTACTCAGCTTAGAAGAGTTAAAAGCCTTAGAACCAAATGCTAATTTTGACGGTTTTGTCGGCGCTATTCATTGGTTAAACTCTTGGCAGGTGTCTAACCCAAGCTTCCTAGTCAAAGCTTACGCTAAGAACTTCGAGCAGATGGGCGGCTCGATACTTGAGAGCAATGTCACCGAGATTCAGCCTGACAACAGTAATGAGGCTCAGGGCTGGAAAGTGGTCACTGATACCGACACTTACTATAGTGATAATCTGGTCATTGCTGCAGGTCCTTGGTCCAATGAGCTGATCAAACCACTGGGCTATACTCTGCCACTATTCCCTATGCGCGGCTATCATCAGCATTTTAAACTCCATGAAAAAAATACCATTCATCATAGTATGTTCGATATGGATAAAGGCTTTGTCATGGGGCCAATGCAGCAAGGCATTCGTATCACGACGGGCGCTGAGATGACGACGATGAACGCGCCAAAGAACTTCGGGCAACTCAAGACCGTACTCAAGCTGGCTCGCAAAATTCTACCTTTAGAAGACGCGGTAGAGAGCGAGGCGTGGGCCGGCTCGCGTCCTTGTATGCCAGATATGAAACCGGTTATCGGACCTGCCGATAAGCACGACAAGTTATGGTTTGCTTTTGGGCACAGTCACCAAGGTTTCACGTTAGGGCCTATCACTGGTCGCCTAGTTGAAGAGCTGATCCATAATAAGCCGTTGACTGTCGATGTTGCGCCATTTAATGCTCAGCGTTTCACCAAAAAATAACGCTATATTTTTAGCCGCCATTTGGCTTGCCCTATTGATGACTGGTGTTTTAATCATCTGCTCAATAAATTTTGCTTAATAACTTAAGGACAACCCATGATTAAGAAGCTCCATAGCACTCAGCGTATGAGCAGAACCGTCATTCACAATCAGACCATTTATCTGTGTGGTCAAGTCGGCAACGCGGAAGACGATATCAAAGCGCAAACGCTCACTTGCTTAGAGAAGATTGAGAGCTTACTCAACGAAGTCGGTAGTGACAAATCCAAACTTCTCTCGGTGACCGTGTGGATTAAGGATATGGCAGACTTTGCCGCGATGAATGAGGTTTATGATAAGTGGTTTGAAGGGGTGCAGCCACCAGCTCGTGCTTGCGGTGAGTCCGCTCTTGCGCGCCCCGAGTTACTCGTTGAGATGATCGCTATCGCAGCTGAGTAGGCAGCAGCTGAGCTGAAAAGACATGATACCGGCTATCCTGTCTTTTTTAATAAAGCGACTTCTACTAAAAGAGTTGACACTAAAGTCATCTATCCTGAGTTACAGAGTTAAGAGTCCCGCTGATGAGCAATCGCAAAATCAATACGAAGATTTATAAGGCTATCTATCTGTTAGCTGAAGAGCTGTTAGAAGCAGACCGAATAGGCGATCAAGCCGCCTTTGACGGGTTTTATGCTGAGCTAAAAGCGCTCTGTGTGGACAATGAAGATACGGATAAAGATCATCCCGAGCAGTGGGAGACATTGGCAGATTTTACCGAAGATCTTGATGCAGCACTTATTATTTATGATAAAGCACTAGCCAAAGCGCAAGCTATCAATGCCAAGGATCACTTAGCTTCGATAGCTTTTTCGATGGCAGTTTTGCAAATTGAATTAAATCAAACCGATAAAGCTATCGAAAATCTGCAGAATGCTAAAATCGCCGCGAATAAAAGCGAAGATAAAGAATTTAAGGTTGAAATCGATGAGCTGCTAACGACCTTGTTAGCAAAGCAAGATTGATACTACAGCCAGGACTTAGTTTTTCAATATGAAACGGACGCTGCATTTGTAGCGTTGTTTTTACACGCTCTTATTACTGTATTAAGAGTTTAATTTAATAAGGAAGTTGAAGGAAAATAATATGAGTTCAATGAATCATGAAGGTCGCGTACTGCACGAAGGACTAAACAAAAAAATCATGTCGGCTGAGGAAGCAGCTCGCTTTATCAAAAACGATATGAATGTTGGTATGAGCGGATTTACAGGGGCGGGCTATCCAAAAGCTATTCCAGCTGCCCTTGCTAAGCACATGGAAGCGGCGCACGCTCGCGGTGAAGACTTTCAAATTGGTTTATTAACGGGCGCCTCTACTGCTACCGAATGTGACGGCGTATTAGCAGAGGCTAACGGCATCAAATGGCGTACGCCGTATCAATCAGAGCCAGCCTTGCGTAAGCAAATCAACGCGGGTAAAGCCTTTTATTTTGATATGCACTTATCACACGTCGCTCAGCAAAGCACCATAGGCTTTTATGGTGATATGCATATGGCGGTGGTAGAAGTGGCTGGTATCTTGCCTGACGGTCGCCTGATTCCATCGACCTCAATTGGTACGAGTAATGCTTGGCTTGAAAATGCCGATAAGATTATCCTAGAAGTTAATGCTCAGCAGAGCTTAATGCTTGAGGGTATGCATGATGTCTTTAACGATATCGGTATGCCGCCCAATCGTAAGCCAATTCCGCTAGTCACTCCAGGTGGCCGCATTGGTGTGCCCTACTTACATTGCGATTTAGATAAAGTGGTCGCTGTGGTATTAACTGACTCGCCAGATCGTAACAGTAAGTTCGCTGATCCGGACGAAAAATCAAACAAAATCGCCAGCCACATCATTGATTTTTTCCATGAGGAAGTCAAAAAAGGCCGCATGCCGAAGAATCTACTACCGATCCAATCAGGCGTCGGTAACGTCGCTAATGCAGTACTAGCTGGACTTGAGAATAGTCCGTTCGAGAACTTAACCGGTTATACCGAAGTACTACAAGACGGTATGCTCGATCTGATTATGTCTGGTAAAATGACGATGGCTTCGGCGACAGCGCTATCGTTAAGCCCAGTAGCGCTAGAGACTTTTAATGCCAATATCGAAGAGCTGCGCGCGCGCATCGTACTACGTCCACAAGAGATTACCAACCATCCTGAGGTCTCACGTCGCCTAGGTGTGCTTGCGATCAATGCGATGATTGAGTGCGATCTGTATGGCAACGTCAACTCGACTCACGTTATGGGTACGAGCATGATGAACGGCCTAGGTGGTTCAGGAGACTTTGCCCGTAACGCTTACACTTCGTTCTTTGTCAGCCCGTCAACGGCGAAAGACGGCGCTATTTCTTGTATTACGCCGATGGTCTCGCATCATGATCACACTGAGCATGACGTCATGGTAATCGTCACTGAGCAGGGCTTGGCCGATCTACGCGGTTTAGCGCCACGTCAGCGCGCGCAAGCCATTATCGATAATTGCGCGCATCCAGACTATCGTCCGATGCTGCAAGATTACTTCGATCGTGCTTCTGCCGCTGAAAAGGCCGGCATGCAAACGCCGCATATCTTAGAAGAGTCTTTGTCTTGGCATCAGCGTTTCGTTGAGACGGGTGATATGCGCATTAAGTAAGTTTTTTTAGTATAAACCTGAGTAACAAACACCCCTTGGTTATTGCATAGCTAAGGGGTGTTTTTTTTATAAGACTGTTTTTGGATGCGCTACTAAAAGTCTGACTAGCAGCGGCCTAGTTCAGTTTTTCCCCTAAACACATCGCTGCGGCAAGATTTAGAGCAGTGGTCTCGATATTGGTATAAGCGCTATTGAATACCTCATCAATAGGCGCAAGCTGCTGAATACTAGGCATGACCACAGCGAACAAAGTGTTCATGGCAGATTCATTATGAGCGCTTTTATGATAGTCCTCATGGTCAACCGCACCGCAGATTGCGATGACCGGTTTATTTTGCGCTTTTGCCATCAGGCCAACACCATTAGCGACTTTCCCCATCATGGTCTGAGCATCGAGCTTTCCTTCTCCAGTAATGACCAAGTCAGCCTTAGCAATATGCGCTGATAAACGCGTAGCCTTAGCGATAAGATCAAAGCCGGATTGCAGCTCTGAATCAAGAAAAGCCATAAACGCAAACCCTAATCCACCTGCCGCTCCAGCACCTGCTACTTTTTGATAGTCATCATTATCATCTTGCATGTTCTGCTGCGTATAAATATGGGCAAAATGCGCTAGTGCTTTATCTAAAATAGCGACTTGCTTGTCGCTCCCGCCCTTTTGTGGACCGAAGACAGCACTAGCTCCATTGACGCCGCATAGAGGGTTAGTTACATCACAGGCGACTGCAAAAGGGCGCGTACTTTGTGCCAGTAACGCTTTAGTTTTTGGGTGTAAGGTAGAGGTATCGATACGCTGCACATTGGCTAATTGCGCGCCGCCTTGGGTTAACGCATTATCATTCGCATCATAAAATCTAACGCCTAAAGCCATAAGCATACCAAGGCCTGCGTCATTAGTAGCGCTACCGCCCAAACCTATGATAAAGCGCTGTGCACCGTTCTCTAACGCATCTAAGATAAGTTCACCTACGCCGTAGCTACTCGTTATTAAGGGGTTTTGCTCGGCACTCGTCAATAAGGCTAAACCGCAAGCTTCTGCAATTTCTATCACCGCGGTGTTATCCGCTAGCAGCAAGTAATTTGCATCAACAGCTCTCATTAAAGGGTCATGCACCTTGGTCGTTATCCAGCGCCCCTCAAGCGCGTAGGATAGCGCTGCAGTAGTGCCTTCGCCGCCATCAGCCATTGGTAGTAGCGTGTAGGTAGCATCCGTAAATACTTGCCTAAACCCAGATTCGATAGCCCGGCAGACCTCTAAAGCTTCAAGACTTTGTTTAAAGGAGTCGGGCGCAATTAAGATGTTCATAGCTGACCTCTAAGCGTATTATTTAGACCATAATAATAGTCTATCTGCTACCATAGCGGTTTATTTAGCTTACGTTACTTTTTTTGAAGTTTTCTCAATATATAATGAGCTTATTGTCTTAGAGTTTTATTGAGTTTAATGTGACCTTAAGGTTGTATAGATCGTTATTGCTTAACCCAGCTATTTTTGCAACTATGTTTGTCTGCTTTGTTTTTAGCTAAAGAAGTTATTTGTAGTAAAGAGTGGATGACAAACTGAACGTACTTACTTTTTACCGTTAATATACCACTATCAAGGATGATTTTATGACTATTGCTACCTTACTGTATGCAGTCGGTACTAGGGATGCCAGAAGGCAAAAAGGCTCAGCGTTTTGTACCGCTTAATGCGGAAGATTTTTATTATCCTAGTGATCGGTCAGCGGCTTATACCGTCATCGAAATCAACATGATGGCAGGGCGGACGATGGCTACGCAAAAAGCGCTCATCAAAACGTTATTTCAGCAGATTGAATCTCAGCTTGGTATCAAGACGATCGATGTTGAGATTACCATTAAAGAGCAGCCTGCGCATTGTTGGGGTTTTCGTGGAATGACGGGTGATGAGGCGGGTGATTTGAGTTATAGAGTCAGTGTTTAAAGCGATTCAAACGGTGTAAACAATTTATCTATAATTTTTTAGTCCATTCTTCCTCTAGCCCAAAACCCACCTTAATTGCGGTTTCAAACTATGATAAAACCGACTGCGACGCTAGCAACCGAACGTTTGCTGTTAAGGCAATGGCAGCCTAGTGATTTGCCAGTTTTTGCCGAGATGAATGCAGATAGCGAAGTCATGCAGTATTTTCCTAAGGTACTCTCTAAACAGACAAGTAATCTCATCGCCAATAAATGCCAACAACTGATTGAGGATAACGGCTGGGGGTTTTGGGCCGTTAGTCTTAAAGAGGGTGCTGCTGATACCTTTATTGGCATGGTGGGGTTAAACCAAATTCACGCCGATATGCCTTTTACAGGTGTAGAGATTGCATGGCGCCTGCATAAAGACTATTGGCGTAACGGCTACGCGTTAGAGGCCGCACAGGCGGCGCTAAAATACGCTTTTGACGTCTTAGCTCTTGAGGAAGTAGTCGCCTTTACCGCTATAAGCAATCAGCCGTCACAGCGCCTGATGCAGCGCTTAGGAATGACTAATACTAATCAGGTCTTTGATCACCCTATGTTAAATGCCAATCATCCGCTTGCGCCGCATGTACTATATAGAATAAGCCGAGAAGACTGGCAGCAATTACAAATCAGAGATTAGATATTTGTTTTAAATTTTAGAAATACTATCAATACGGGTTAATAATCTGCTATAAATATGAGTATCAATATTAGGATAATGCACTCAGCGTATTTAAGGATAAATTATGGCGACGCAACATATTTTAGCTTGTATTGATGGCTCGGCAGTGACCGAGTCCATTTGTGGTTACGCCGCATGGTACGCTAATCGGCTGAGTCTGCCGGTTGCTTTGTTGAATACAATCGAAGTGCCAGCCTCAGTTAGGCGTGACCTCTCAGGGAGCATTGGCGTTGACAGTCGTCAGATTCTATTACAGGAGTTGTCGGAGATAGATGAACGCCGAGCCAAGGTGGCTAACAATTATAGCGCCGCCTTGGTGAATGACGCAAAAAGCTATATCAATAGCCATTTCGATGTCGCCGTTGATATCTATCAGCGTCATAGCAAGCTATTACCTGCTATCGAGCATTTCAGTGATATGAACCGCGCGATCGTCATGGGGCGCCGCGGTGAGGACCACAAAAATAGCCGCATCAATATTGGCAGTCAAATCGAAACCGTTGCGCGCGCATCGAATGTACCCATTTTGATTTGTTCAGAGCCGTTTCAAGAGCCAAGCAGTTATATGATTGCTTTTGACGCGAGTAAAACTGCTATCAAAGTCATCAAACGCATCGCTAAGAGCGAAGTGCTAAAAAAGCTACCAGGCCACTTAGTGATGGTGGGTAATCACGATAGCACTTCCAAAAATAGCCTATCCGCGGCAGCTGCAGAGTTACTAAATGCAGGCTATAGTATTGACTGTCACCATCTGCCGCAAGGCGATGCAGTCAATGGCCTACTCAATTTTCAACTAGAACATCATATCGATATTATGGTGATTGGCGCTTATGGTCATTCTAAGTGGCAGCAGATGTTCCTAGGCAGTACGACGACTGAGATTTTGGCGAGTACAGTCTCGCCAGTGATTTTAGTGCGTTAATTTTTGGATCAGCTATATTGAATACAGCTATAAAACCTAAATTTGCGGCTTGCAAGACTTCGTCTTTAAATCGCTAGCCGCGAAAACTTATCTCGATACTCCTTTGGCGTCAGCTCGGTCGCTCGCTTAAAAAGCCGGGTAAATGAGGAAAGATCGCTATAGCCAACCTGATAGGCAAGCGACTTGATAGTGACGGCTTGTGATTCAAGCAGCCTCTTGGCCTGCTCAATTCGCACTGCTTGAATATATTCAATAGGGCGCATATCGATACTGGTCTGAAAGCGTCTATTCAGCGTACGCGGCGTGACATTGACAATGGTAGCTAAATCACTGACTTGTAGCGGCTGAGCGAAGTTGTTTTCGATATACTCTTGCACTTGTTTGACTAGTGTATCGCCGTGCGGCTTATGCAGCGTCACGTTGGTATAGCTGTTTTGACTGCCTCTTTTGCTATCAATAATCTGAGTCTTGGCTACTTGCGTTGAGACCTCACGGCCGCAATAACGCTCAATGAGTAGCAGTGCTAAATCATAAAAAGCGCTCCCTCCTGCCGCGCAAAATATATTCCCTGATTGAGTGACAAACTGATTGTCTTGTAAGTCAACTAAGGGGTAATCACTTTTAAATTTATCAGCGTAGCCCCAATGGGTAGTCGCGGTTTTGCCATCGAGGAGTCCTGCCTCAGCTAGAAAAAAAGCGCCGCTACAATTGCTTGCGATATCAGCCTCAGTTGCGTCCAAACGCTGCAAATGCGGTAGCAGCTTTGCGTTTTGTTTGAGTACCTTGTCTATCGAGTCGCCAATGGTTGGGATAAGGAGTAAGTCACACTTGCTCACTGTAGTGATATCGCAGTGTGCTTGAATCACTAGCCGATTACTGGCGGTGATATCCACACCGCCAAGGCTTGCAATCTGCACCTTAAACTTTGGCTTTACTTCTAAATCCAAAAAACGCTGCCAGCTGACGCCAGTAAAAGAAAACAAGTCCAGCGCTCCTGAAAGCACGCTACCGAGCACGCCATCAAATCCGAGGATAATCACTTCATAGGGCTTGGTTTGCGGCATTGGCTACTCTCCTTATTGACTATTATTATGCAGGCACTCTTTATACCAGTGTCATACCAATGTCGTTTTTCACCTCAATTATGTCATAAATGACAATACGGTAAAGCAAAAATTTAGCTTATGATTACTCTAATGCTAATGATGAGCTTTAATAACAAGGGAATATTATGGCGACCGATACTTTGATTAACGAATATGAACTACCTTTCCAGCTCTACGATGTGTTAGATGTTGAGCGTTTAACTGAACATACTAAGTTTTCAGAACATAACCGCGAAACCTTTGATGCCGTGCTAGATACTGCAGATAAGATCGCGACGGATTTGTTTTTACCGCACAATCATCTCGCGGACAAAGATGAGCCGCAGTTCGATGGCAAAACCGTCAGCATGATCGACGATGTCAAAGTCGCCTTTGATGCTTTTCGTGACTCCGGCTTTATCGCTGGTCGTTACTCTTTTGAAGTTGGTGGTATGCAGCTACCTGAGACGGTAATGACCGCAGTCGCAGGTTATTTTATGGCGGCGAATCCGTCGACTACCGCTTATCCGTTCTTGACGACAGCCGCGATCAATGTTATCTCGCATTTTGCCAGTGAGGACGTCAAAGATGCCTTTATGCCGCGTATGCTGACAGGTGAGTTCACCGGTACGATGGCGTTGACCGAACCGCACGCGGGCTCTTCACTAGCGGATATCAAAACAACTGCCACCGAGCAAGAAGACGGCTCATATCGCATTAAAGGCAGCAAAATCTACATCTCAGGCGGCGACCATGAGCTGTCTGACAATATTGTGCATTTAGTGCTGGCCAAAATCCCAGGCGGACCTGCCGGCGTGAAGGGCATCTCGCTCTTTGTGGTGCCGAAGTATCGCTTAAAAGAGGATGGCTCCATCGGCGAGCGTAACGATGTACATTTGACAGGGCTGCTGCATAAGCTTGGCTACCGCGGTACGACGTCTACCGCGCTGAGCTTCGGTGATAAAGGCGAATGTTATGGTTACCTAGTCGGCGAGCCGCACTTTGGTCTACGCTATATGTTCAAGATGATGAATGAAGCGCGTATCGGTGTCGGCTTTGGCGCGGCGATGATCGGCTATCGTGGCTATCAGTACTCGCTTGATTATGCTAAAGACAGAACCCAAGGCCGTATCGCTCCGAACAATAAGCCTGAGCATGACGCTACGGCTATTATCAATCATGGCGATGTCAAGCGGATGCTGCTTGCGCAAAAAGCTTATACCGAAGGCGCAATAGCATTGTGTCTGTACGGCTCAAACTTAATTGACCGTATCAATACCAGCGATGATGACACGCTACAGAACGAGCTATCCGAATTATTAGATTTATTAACGCCAGTGATCAAAGCTTGGCCATCAGAGTATGGGCCCAAAGCCAATGATTTAGGCATTCAGGTATTAGGCGGCGCCGGATATACACGCGAATATCATGCCGAGCAATTCTGGCGTGATAACCGTCTGAACCCTATTCATGAAGGCACGAACGGCGTACAGGCGCTTGATTTGTCATTTCGTAAAATTTGGCAAAATCAAGGCTTAGGGATGCAAGTTCTTAAGCGTGAGATTACTAATGACTTGCAAAGTATCACGACGCCTGAGTCGGCGAAGCTCGCAGGCAAGCTGATGCCTTACACTGAGCATTTGCATGAAGTGCTTGTGCATTTAAGCAAAATACTACCGACCGAAAAAGCGCTGACATTGACGGGTAACGCGCAAGCATTGATGAATATCTTTGCCTCAATCGTGGTGAGCTGGATGTGGATTCGTCAAGCAAGCACAGCTGAGCAGCTATTGGCTCAGGAACAGGCGAGCGATAAGCAAAACTTCTACCATGGTAAAATTCAAGCGGCCAAATACTTTATCGACTGGGAGTTGCCAACGATTCAGCGTGATATTGACTTATTAAACAACGATAATTCAGTCTGTACCGATATGGAAGTAGAGTGGTTTTAGACTCGATAAATGGCACGAACACAAAATTAATTTAAAGGAATAAATAATGACAGCTGAAAATACACCGATCAATAAGCAGTGGCGACTCAAAGAGAGACCGACAGGCAAACCGAGCCGCGATACTTGGGACTATACCGAGACCGAAGTACCTAGTATTGGTGATGGCGAGATCTTAATTAGAATTGATTATATCTCTATTGATCCTGCGATGCGCGGTTGGTTAAACGATGCCAAATCCTACATTGAGCCGGTGCAAATAGGCGATGTCATGCGTGCTGGTACGGTTGGCGAAGTCATCGAAAGTAATAACGACAAATTCAACGTTGGTGATTTCGTCTCTGGTCATAACGGTGTGCAGTCCTATGCGGTCAGTGATGGCAAGGGTTTGTATAAGGTCGATCCGAATCTAGCGCCGCTGCCTTATTATCTTGGCGTGCTCGGTATGCCAGGAATGACTGGCTATTTCGGTCTGCTAAAGACCGGCGAGCCCAAAGCTGGCGAGACGGTAGTGGTCTCAGGAGCGGCGGGAGCTGTCGGCGGCCTAGTTGGACAAATCGCCAAAATCAAAGGCTGCCGTGTCGTTGGTATCGCCGGTGGTCCTGAGAAATGTCAGTTTTTGATTGATGAGTTAGGCTTCGATGCCGCGGTCGATTACAAAAACGAGAACGTCAAAAAAGCGCTTCAGCAAGCATGTCCTGACGGCGTTGATGTATATTTCGATAACGTCGGTGGTGAGATTCTAGATGACGTCTTAACTCAAATTAATGTCCATGCGCGTATTGTGATTTGCGGTGCGATTAGTCAGTATAATAATACGACAGCGGTCAAAGGCCCTGCCAACTATCTATCTTTGCTGGTCAATCGCGCGCGTATGGAAGGCATCGTCGTGTTTGATAATATCAAAGAGTACCCGGTAGCGATGAAAGATATCGCCGGCTGGATTCAAGCAGGAGATATCACGGTAAAAGATCATATCGTCAAAGGGATTGAGACGTTCCCAGAGACGCTAATGATGTTATTTAATGGTGAAAACTTTGGCAAACTTATTTTACAAGTAAAGGAATAACTGATGACTAGCAATGGACTTGCAGCAAACAATTTAAGCAACCTACCTGCCTCAAACGTTGCAGGCAAACGCATTTTGATTACGGGCGGCGCCTCCGGCATTGGTGCGGCGAGCGCTAAGTTATTAGCCAGTCGCGGCGCAAAGGTCGTGATCGGCGATAGAAACGAAGAGCTTGGTGATAGCGTCTATAAAGAAGCGCTAGAGGCCAATCATAGCATTACCTTTAGACGAGTCGATGTCACCGATGGTGATGATGTTCGCGCGCTATTTAAGTTCGCTATGAGCGAGCTTGGTGGCCTTGATGTGGTCATTAATAATGCCGGTATCGACCATGCACCCAAACCGATGCATGAGCTGAGCGATGACGATTTTGATAAAAATATCGCGGTGAATCTCAAAGGCGTTTGGCACTGTATGCGAGCGGCAGTTGCTTGCTTAGCGCCTAATGGCGGCGGCCATGTGATCAATGTGGCCTCTATCGCAGGCTTGCGCTCTGCGCCATTATTATCTGCTTATAGTGCAGCTAAGCATGGCGTTATGGGGCTCACAAAGTCAGCGGCTCACGAGTATGCTCGCGCAAACATTCGCTTCAATGCCGTGTGCCCAAGCTTCATTGATACACCGATGGTACAGAACACCATGGCAAAAATGGATGAGCGTGCTCAGCAGGCCACTATTAAAGCCAGTCCGCTGCGCCGCTTAGGTCAAGTAGAAGAAATCTCAGGCGCTATCGCTTGGCTTGCCAGCGATGAGAGCAGCTTTATGAATGGTCATGCCTTTACTTTAGATGGTGGTATGTTAGCGTAATCATTAGATATTTAAGAATATTATGGAGGAGTAATGAAAGATTTATTTGATTTAACAGGGAAGATTGCCTTAGTTACAGGCGCGAGTCGCGGTATTGGCGAATCTATTGCGCGCTTGCTGGCATCACGCGGTGCGCACGTTATCGTTTCAAGCCGTAAGATTGACGCTTGCCAAGCGGTTGCTGATAGTATTGTAGAGAACGGCGATAAAGCCAGTGCTTATGCTTGTCACGTCGGCGAGATGGATCAGATTGATGCCATCTTTGAGCACATCAAAAGCGAATTTGGTCAAATCGATATCTTAGTCAATAATGCCGCGGCCAACCCTTATTATGGCCATATCTTAGATACTGATTTGGGCGCATTTAAAAAGACTGTCGATGTCAATATTCGTGGTTATTTCTTTATGTCTATTGCAGCGGGCAAAATGATGAAAGAGCAGGGCGGCGGCGTTATTTTAAACACCGCCTCGGTCAACGGCATTGTCGCTGGTGACAAGCAAGGCATCTATTCAATTACCAAAGCTGCTGTTATCAGCATGACTAAATCGTTTGCCAAAGAATGTGGCCCGTTCAATATCCGTGTCAACGCTTTATTACCAGGCCTTACTGATACCAAATTTGCCTCAGCACTGACGTCAAATGATAAAGTATTAAATATGGCACTACATGCGATTCCGCTAGGGCGCGTGGCCGACCCTGATGAGATGGCAGGCACCGTATTGTACTTAGTGTCAGACGCGTCGAGTTATACTACTGGCGCTTGTGTGCTCGTGGATGGTGGTATGCTTGCGTAATCATTACCTTTTTTAAAATTAATTAGCAATTGATTTTAAATAGACTGAAAATGAAAGAGGACAGAATATAGTTATTCTGTCCTTTTTTTAATTAATGATGTGATTAATGTAATTAAAGCGATAAGCTGTTCTGACCGCTCAACTTTTAATTTGTGAGCACCGACGCGATCGACTCAGCGACGTAGTCGACATTATTGACATTAAGACCTGCCATACACATCCGCGAGTTGGACACCAAATAAACCCCAAACTCATTTTGCAAACGCTCAATCTGCGCCGCTGTAAGACCAGTAAAGCTGAACATGCCTTTTTGCCGAGTCAAATAGTCAAAATTATGCTCAGGCAGCTTAGCCTCTAATACCGATTTAAGCTTTAAGCGCATTGCTTGGATACGATCGCGCATCCCATAGACCTCGCTTACCCATTGCTGCTGTAGCTCTTCATCATTCATCACGATGTCGACCACATGACCACCGTGCGAAGGCGGGCTGGTATAGATACGGCGCACGGTGTAGTTGAGCTGCCCGAACACACGCTCAGTCTCATCGCTAGTGGGGCAAACTACAGAGAGACCGCCAACACGTTCACCATATAGTGATAGGTTTTTGGAGAACGAGTTACTAACGAATACCGGCAGACCCATATCAGCCGCTTTGCGTATAGCATAAGCGTCTTGCTCCATATCTTCGCCAAAGCCTTGATAAGCAATGTCCATAAAGGGAATAAGCTGGCGCTGTTTGATAATATCCAATACCTTATCCCATTGCTCAGTAGATAGATCCATACCTGTCGGGTTGTGGCAGCAAGGATGCATAAGCACTACGTCATACGGGTTTAGTTGGTCAATAAAATCGAGCATTGCTTCAAACTTTAGGCGACTAGTAGCGTTATCATAATAAGGGTAGCTGCCCACTTCGATATCACAGCCTGCAAAGATAGCAATATGATTACTCCAAGTTGGGTCACTGACGTAGCATTTAGACTGCGGAAACCATTCTCGAATAAACTCAGCGCCGACCTTGAGCGCGCCTGAACCGCCAAGGGTAGCAATAGTCGCCACCCGCTTCTGTGCTAATATTTTAGAGTCTTGACCGAAGAGTAGGTTTTGACAAGCGACCCGATGCCCGAGCAATCCTGCCATCGGCAGATAGGGGCGCGGGGTGACCGGATTGGCGATCATGCGCTCAGCCGTCTTGACGCATTCAAGCACCGGTAGCTTACCAGCTTCATCGTAATAGACGCCGATGCCTAAATTGACTTTATGCGGATTACTATCAGCGACGAACTTATCCATCAAGCTTAAAATAGGATCGCCAGGGTAGTAGTCGATATGTGCAAACATAATACTTTCTCTTATCAATAAACCATCAAAAAGCATAAGCCAGAACTGCAGTTAACTCAATACTGAATTTGGCTGACGACCGCTTTAATTAAATCAAGAGGCTAACAGGCTAACAGGCTCAGGATAACAATAAACGTTGGCCTTGTAGAGAGGTTGAAGGTTATATCACCCGCGAGTCGTTATCAAAGCCAATATCAACTCAACTCTTGCTATAATGCCTATCGAAATCGAATAAAGACTATAAACCATGCCACAAAATCAAAACGCTGTAGAACAAAGACCGGTATTTATGCCCAGAGTCAATAGTGACAACCTAGTCAAAACAGATATGGTTCGCTTTGAGCGCCATGTCGGATTTGCCAGCCGTCAAAAGAAAAAATCTATCAACGACTTGCATCAGGTCATCCGTAAAAAATACGGCTTTAATAATGTTTTAGAGCTATCAAGTAAATCGGGCAATAAGTTAAGTTTCTTAGTCAGCCCACTCAGTTTGCAGCTCACTGATGAGCACAGTGGCGGGCAATATAGCGTGGAGAATATCTTTCAGGCGAGTAAGGTGTTTGAGCGCGGTGGCCCCTTTACTGACCTGCTTGATGCGCCGCCAAGACAAGCCAAAAAAGATGAGCGCTTACACCATTCAGGTCAGCTTATTGGTTACAATGACTCTGAGATGGAGTGGAATTTAGAGCCGCTAACCATGTTTTATGATTGGCTATACGTCAACGCGCTTAAACAAAATACACAGCTCCATAGCGAGGTAATGCAGTATCAAGCCTTTACCGATATCACCTTCAATCCCAAAAAGTCTATTCACAGCGCCGCTTATGCTTTAGCGCTATTTGTGGCACTAAACAAACGAGATTTGCTCGATAATATAGAAGACCCGATAGCCTTTTATGATTTATGTGAGGGCTTTAAAGTGAGTAATACCGAGCACCTTTTGCAGAGCGGTTGGTTCTAATCGTTAGATGATCGCTACATCTACTGCTCATTCGTATAGGTTTGAGACTTTAAAAGCATCAATAAGATATTTTAAAGTCATTCTGGTTAACCCTATAATGGATACAGGCTGCTCGAAATAAAACTAATACTCAATTTCCTATATAATAAAATCAACTCAGTTCTACTCATACATTACGACTCATTCATTTGATATAAGCTTTCTTGGCAATAAAAGCTTTTCATCAGCTAAAACGGTGCTCTATGTTCAATAACTCGACTCGCTTAAATAAATACATCAGAGAAAGTGGTATCTGCTCTCGTAGAGATGCGGACCGCTTTATTGAGCAAGGCAACGTATATATCAATGGCAAGCGGGCTCAAATCGGCGATCAAGTGATGCCTGGAGACACAGTAAAAGTCAACGGACAGCTCATTGAGCCGCAAGACGCTGATGACTTTGTATTTATTGCACTCAATAAGCCAGTTGGTATCGTGAGTACGACGGAAAAAGCTGAAAAAAATAACATCGTGGATTTTGTCAGACATGGGATACGTATCTTTCCTATTGGCCGTTTGGATAAAGACTCGCAAGGTTTGATATTTTTGACCAGCAATGGTGATTTGGTCAATAAGGTATTACGGGCCGGTAATAACCACGAAAAAGAGTATTTAGTAACAGTAAACAAGCCAATCACTGAGAGCTTTATTAAGGGTATGGCAGGCGGGGTACCGATTTTGGGACAAATGACCAAAAAATGCCCAGTGTCTAAAGTAGCGCCCACGGTGTTCAACATTACTTTAGTGCAAGGTCTAAACCGTCAAATCCGCCGTATGTGTGAGCATTTTGGCTATGAAGTCGTCAAGCTTGAGCGTACGCGGATTATGAATGTCAATCTCAAGGGTCTTGCTATTGGAGACTGGCGCGACTTGACCCAAAAAGAGATGTCCGTTTTACTTAAGTCGATAGAAGGCTCTGCGTCAGAGGACAGTAACGCTTCTAAGAGGTCTGCTAATACACGCCGCAAAAAATCTAATAATAATCGCTCTTCACAATCAAAAGGTACAAACGATAACAGTAATCGCTCCAAGAATGGCACTAAAACTCCAGCGCCTTCTAAAGGCGGTCGCCCTTTTGGACGTGGTAAGGCTACCGGCGGTAAGAGTTCTGGCGGTAATGGTAAGCGACCTACTAAAGGCAGAGGGGGCAAAGGGGGTAGAGGTTCGAAGCGTTCCTCTAAATGATAGAGTCAGTTGAAGATAAAAATGTTATGAATCTATTAAACGCGCTACTGGAATGCTCTTTTTAAAACATAAGTTGCGCAGCATCGAAGGAACGCAGCACGCCAGTAAAATTTATACCAGTAGCGCTATAACACTTTTAAAATGAATGGACTATAGCGTCAGACACGTACATATCATTTAAAAAAACGATTTAACACAACGCAAAAAAATCCTCACTACTTGTCAATGAGTTGTGAGGATTTTTTTTGAGCTATCTTTGAATGATTGTAATACCAGTCAGTAGATATTAGGCGTTGCTCTTTAGATACTCTAACATGGTGTCAGCATCTGATACTTCGAACGGGTCTATTGGGCAGTTGTCACCGAAGTTAGGTTCTTTGAACACCTTTTTGATTTCTTTATTATCGACATACATCGAATAACGCCATGAGCGCATGCCAAAGCCAAGATTGCTCTTATCTACTAGCATGCCCATTTTACGAGTGAACTCACCATTACCATCAGGTAGCAAGAAGACGTTTTCACGGTTTTGCTTGAGACCCCATTGATACATGACAAAGGCATCATTGACAGAAACGCAAACGATTTCATCTACGCCAAGCGCCTTAAACTCCTCATATAGCTCTTCATAACGCGGTAGATGGCTGGTCGAACACGTAGGCGTAAAGGCGCCAGGTAGTGAGAACACGACCACTTTTTTATTAGCGAATAACTCATCCGTGGTCAGGTCATACCAAGTGAAGGGGTTATCACCGCCGATAGACTCATCACGAACACGAGTTTTGAACGTTACGTCAGGTACATGGCTAATCATTATTTTCTCCTATTTGGGGTGTGATCTTTATGGTTTTAATAGTGCATCGATATGATAGTAGTTATTGCAACTTATAAGCAAATTTTTAAGGTTGTAATATGGTTTGAATACTCGTGGTCTATTGTTAACGGTGACTCATTCGAATAAAACTCAGCCATGCTATACACTTTAAATTTATAAATAGTAACGATTATCATTTACAAATGAGAATGTTTATTATATATTCTATCTGCTTTGTTACTCTATGTAGAGTCGATAACGATCTAGTAGCATCTCCATAGTTGCTATTTTCTTTTTCAAAACCAAACGAAGAATATCTTATGCCTAAACCTTCTCACAAGAAACCTTTAGTAAAAGCGATACAGCTCAGTTTTTTAATGAGTATCAGTTATCAAGCCTATGCCGCGACTGATCTTAACGATATGAGTAATGATATTAGTGAACCCGGCACCTCAGCGCAAACCACTGTGCCTAGTACCACTTTAGAGGATATTACCGTCTACGCAGACAGCTATCGCACGACTGGCACCAAGACCGCCTTAGACCCTGAAGATGCGCCTATGAGCTATACCCGCATCGATCAGGACCTTTTACAAAAGCGCCAAGCGGATAGTGTCAATGCTGCTCTACGCTATGAACCAGGTGTGAGCACTGAGAGTCGTGGCACGGTCTCTATCTTTGACGAGTACAACATTCGTGGATTTAAAACCTACTCAAACTTTTATGATGGACTGAGGCTGCCCTACGATGGCGCTTGGAATCTGATGCCACAAGTCGATGTCTATGCGACTGAAGCGGTCGAAGTGGTGAAAGGGCCAGCGTCCTCGCTATACGGCTATGCTTCACCGGGCGGCATGGTCAACCAAGTCGCCAAAGCCCCTAAAAGCACTCAAGAAAATGAAGTACAGCTACGACTGGGTAATCAAAATCTAAAAGAAGTGGCCGTCGATAGTACGGGGCCTATCACAGACACCTTGAACTATCGCTTAGTCGCGCTAAAACGCCAAAAAGATGGTCAGATGCAGACCACAGAAGAAGAGCGATTGTTGATTAACCCTTCGCTTGAATGGCAGGCGACGGATGATGTCTCAATACTTGCCAACTTGTTTTATCAAGATGATCCAGAGATGGTACCTTCTACTCCATTGCCTGCTGTCGGCACCGTCTACAAGGCAAGCTATGGCAAATTGGGTAGCGATGCTTATGCAGGTGATGAATGGAATAAATTTAGCAAAGAAGTATTCATGCCAAGCGTCACCGTAAACTGGGACATCAATGATAAGTTAACGTTTAAACATATCACGCGCTATACCGATGCCGAAGCGCAGCAACGCAATATGTATAATAGAGGGTTTGTAGAAGGTAGTGACACGGTTCTCAATCGCGTGGCCTATACCACGGATGAGAACATGAATAACTGGACCACAGACAATCAACTGGCCTATACATTCGATACTGCCAGTACCTCACATAACCTATTGTTTGGTGCTGAGTATCAAGAGACAGATAGCAATGCAGTTTATTATGATGCGGGCGCAAATGGTACGCCAAACCTTGACCTGTCTAATCCAGACTTCTCACAGATCAATACGGCTACGCTACCGCTGGATACCTATCGTCAGACACAAGATATCGAACAAAGCCAGCTTGGATTTTATGTGCAAGACGAAATGAAGTGGCAGGATTTAACCGTTGTCGCCGGACTACGTCACGACAACTTCGAGAGTACGACTAAGCAAACTGACGCCTCTCAAGGTGCCGTTTATAATAATGAGACGTTTGGTAATGATGCATCAGAGACAAGTGGCCGTTTCGCTGCTATTTATGATTTTGACAATGGCTTATCACCATTTTTCAGCTATTCAGAGTCATTCCAGCCCGTTGTTGGTAGCAACTTTATTACCAATAAACCCTTTGAACCGACAACAGCTGATCAGCTCGAAGCTGGCGTCAAATATCTATCACCAGACCGTGCTACCAAAGGAACGCTAGCCGTATTCGATATCACACAGCAAAATATCATCGTCACCAACCCCGCTGACTATCGACAGAAAGTTCAAACGGGTGAGATTGAGTCAAAAGGCGTTGAGGTATCAGGCAGTCGCATGCTCAATGACTGGGTAGATCTCGCGGCAAGCTACAGCTACACCGATGCTGAAATCACAGAAGATGAGTTCAACCCTGACGTGGTCGGCAACACCCCTGCCCAAACGGCTAAGCACAAAGCCACGCTATGGGCCGACTACTATGCGACAGACAAACTCACTCTCAATGCTGGCATTCGCT
Organism: Psychrobacter sp. TB20-MNA-CIBAN-0197; assembly: GCF_040309765.1. Classification (NCBI taxonomy): domain Bacteria; kingdom Pseudomonadati; phylum Pseudomonadota; class Gammaproteobacteria; order Moraxellales; family Moraxellaceae; genus Psychrobacter; species Psychrobacter sp. TB20-MNA-CIBAN-0197. The sequence goes on along the minus strand of NZ_JBEOPC010000012.1, from coordinate 39,047 downwards.
ACGAAGACGGCATACAGATTGACAAGCAAAACTCAGATGAGCTACCAAGCGTGACGTTGGTCGATATTGGCGGTAATTATCAGATCAACCCAATGCTCGCTGTCGGCGCGAGTATCAATAATCTGTTTGATAAGACCTATGTTGGTGCTTGTTATGATACTGAGAACTGCTGGATGGGGCCTGAGCGTCAAATGAGTGTGAGTGCGACGGCTAAGTTTTAAACTTTAGGTTTCGATATTTTGTTACTGCTACTAACAATAAACCCTGCTGTGTAAATAGCAGGGTTTCATTGCTGATGGTTAAAGGTAAGTGGTTAAAGAGACTATTTTTAATCATGCTCTAGTCGTGTTTTGGTTTTAGTCATGACGCCAATAGACTTTTACCACCATATCACTTCGCTCCAGATGCAATCTGTTTTTGAGCCGTTTACGCAAGGCTTTGGCTGTACTCGCTTCTAATGCACCCCAAACCTTGTCGATGACTAAAGGCTGCTGAGCTAAATAATCGCCAAGCTTATTATCGATAAGCGTCGCCAAATCAGCACCTGCGTTTGTTTTAGCGGTCACTATAGGCACAATCGTAAAATTGCTTTTAACCTCAGAGTTTCGTTTCACCTCATCAAAATAAGCTTGGTCGCCTGTGTCCCCGGTGATACAAAGTACCAGTGGCGGCAAAGGGTTGTCCCAAAGCTCAAGCAGGCGCGCCACTGTCGGTATTGAGGTCTCATCGGCAATAAGTAACGCTTGTCCTTCTTGCAAATGCTCAATTTTTTCGGGGACTTCACGCTTGGTCAGTACGGTATCGCCTGCTTGTAGCGACTTGGCCCAAACACCGCCTGAAGTGTCACCATGCAAAAACACATCGACCCATGCGTGTCTACCCGTATCTGTCTGCCATGCTTTTCTGAGCGTGTAATAGCAGTGTGGTCGCGGTGTCTTTATGTTATCCCTCTTCTGACTATCCTGAATATTATGTTCCAAGTCGAACAAATAAGCATAACCTGGCTCATTAATGGGCATAGGGCTTGAATTGGATTGGTTAGCGGCAGCAGTGTCAGCATCGTTATCTGCATTTTTAGAAGTGCTGGAATCAGGAAGGCTAAGCTCAAGGCGGAGCATGTTTTTGCTTACCATAGTACTGCTCTGCACGCTAAATACCTGCTTGGTCAGCTTAATGGTTTTTTTGCCAAGCTTTTTATCGACTCGTTGTTTGAGCAAAATATACTGAGTTTGTAAGTCTTCAAGCTGGGTAATAGAGGTGGTAAACGGAATAAAGATGAGCTGATTTTGCGAGACTTGCTTTTGTGATGTAGTAGAGCGATTGTCTAAAGGTTTAGGCTGAGCTTGTAGAGCGAAGCCTTCGGCATAAATAGCGCTTAGCTGTAGGTTGAGCTTATCAAGCTCAGCTTTGGAGCGGTCAGTAACAACACTAGCAAAAGCAATGAGCTCATCGAGATGCTCTTCGTTAAGATGAGTGATGATATCAGTCAGTTCAGGCACCTGTATCGGGGTGTACGGCTCTTGAGGAGAACGGTTGTCTTTAGAAGCTGCAAAGGAATTAACCATAGAATACTCACGTATAAAAAATTACCAGTACGTTAATGATAATTGTTTTTGTTATCATTTACGAGTAAAATCGTTTTTTATTGGTTTTGATGACGACTTTAAATAACCAAGCTGAGCAAACCCAGATAGATATTATATTTTTCATTGATAACGAGTGCTTCTATGTTACGAGCTAATAATCTGACCATCAATCGCCAAGGCAATACCTTACTCAATAATGTGGACTGTGAGATTGCCACTAAGCAACTGGTGGCGCTAGTAGGGCATAACGGCTCAGGCAAATCGACGTTGATTAAAGCGTTGGCAGGTGAGATGGCAAGTAGCAGCGGGAGTGTGACCTTAGATGGACGCTCTATCAGCGATTACGGTAGTAAGGAGCTGGCACAGCATATGGCTTATTTGCCGCAGCAACTGCCTGAAGCCGCTGGGTTTACGGTACGTGAGCTGGTGATGCTCGGGCGTTATCCGCATCAAAAGTGGCTGCAAAAACCCAATCAAAAGGATAAAGATAAAGTGGCTGAGGCGTTAAGAGTTACCCAAACCGAAGCGTTCGCTGATCGTATTACCGCGACGCTTTCAGGGGGCGAGCGGGCACGGGCGTGGCTGGCAATGTGCTTGGCACAAGATAGCCGCTACCTACTGCTCGATGAGCCATTAGCGGCGCTCGATATGCACTATCAGCTTGAGGTCATTGGGCTGATTCGGCGTCTAGTCGATGAGCAGGGTCTAAGCGTGGTGATTATCGTACACGATATTAATCTCGCAGCGCAGTATGCCGACCGTATTATTGCGCTCAAAAACAGCCATGTCTGTCACAAAGGTGATATTGCCAGCACCATGCAACCTGACATTCTGCGCAATATCTTTAATGTCGAGATGCAACTGCTTGACCATCCTATTACTGGGCAGCCGGTGGCAGTGGCTTAAGTCTGACACGTTTTGCCTTTTATCTATCGTACTTATTTCTTCTGACCCCTAATAAGATAGGCTGTTATGTTCTCTATTCTGCACGCTTCTCGATATACTAAACCTGCTAAATATATCTTAAAGCCTTGTCTTCTAATAGCTCTAGCCGTCAGTACTATACTGAGTGCCTGTAATAATCAAGCAGCCGAGCAAGATACTGAAATAAAGGCGCAAACACAAACGTCTTTAGCGCATTCTAACTCCAAAATAAATATCGTCTCGCCTGACTGGGGTAATGCTGCCACTTTAATAGCGATGGGTTATGCTCCTATTGCCACCGGTGATGTCAGAGTTTGGCATAAATGGGTTGGCACGCCTAAGCTGCCGCTTACTATTACTGATTTAGGTATTCGTTACCTGCCCAATGCCGAGCTGGTCGCACAGTTGCCCGTAGACCTAGTAGTGGATAATTTCTTTTATGAGCACGCGCGAAACCTGTATGGCGATGTGCCAGCTGAGTCTGTTATGTCTGCTGCGAAAGGTGATACCGCCGTTTGGGAGGATTATACTGAGCCGACACGTAAGCTTGGCGCGCTGATTGAAGAGCCGCAGCTGGCTGAGGATTATATCGTCAAGAGCCGCCAAGATATCGCGACTGCCAGCGAGCAATTACAACAGCGCTATCCTGATGTCGAAAAGTTTGCAGTGGTACAGTTTGCCGACGCCAATAACCTGCGCATGTATGTCGCCAATAGTCTATTTGAACCGGCCCTTAAGCAAATGGATAAAGAGCTTGTCGTGTTGGACGAAGGTAATCAATGGGGCTTTGTGCCACTACGTATGGGGGATTTGGCGCAGTTAGATGACGAGGTGTGCTTATTAATCGTTCATCCCTTGAGTCCGATAACGCGGGCTGAGATTGAGGATAGCTTAGTTTGGCAGCGTTTGGGCTACGGCAACACCCGCTGCATGGGCGAGCTACCGCCGGTGTGGATATATGGCGGGATGTCGTCACTGGTGAGCTTAGCGGATAATCTAGCAAACGTAACATTAAACGGCGGGGCTGCCTCATGAATAAGACGACGTCATGGCGGCTTTGGGTAGCACTTGCCCTTCTTATGGTTTTATCCTTATGGAGTAGTTGGACACTTATAGCGCAAGAGTGGACGCGGCCTATCGGCGATCTGTTTATGCCAAGCTTGCAGCTCGATATTACCAGTATGGCGACCCAGCTGCACCTTGTCGCTACCAGTATCGTAGCGCTCTTGGCAGGAGGACTGCTAGGGGTAGTCAGTATCCTACTGCAGCAACTGGTCAAAAACCCGTTAGCCTCTGATACTACCTTAGGCGTCGGGGTGGGGGCGCAATTGGCGATGCTGATTGTGACGCTATTTGTGCCCAGCCTTGCTATTTATGGCGGGGTTTACGTCGCCTTTGTCGGGGCGCTGATCAGTATGGGGCTAGTCTTTGCTTTAGCGGCGCCCAGCCGCTTTAATCCACTAATTTTAATATTAGCAGGCTTGGTCGTCAATATTTTACTGGCTGCTGTAGCAAATGTGCTGGTGTTATTTTTTGCTGCGCGTAGTAATGGGATTTTATCGTGGGCGGCTGGGTTTTTGGCACAAAACAGCTGGCATACTAGCGTCGTATTGGCAATCACTGCCGCCGTGATGACGCTGGTGTGTCTGCCATTATTAAAGCCGCTAACCCTTATGAGCTTAGACGATGGTCAAGCCAAGCGCTTAGGTGTACCGATTAATGGTATTCGCGCGCTGGTGGTACTGGTTGTGGCAATAGTGACCGCCTTGGTAATCAGTGAAGTGGGGCTGATTAGCTTTATTGGCCTTGGTGCGGCAAGTCTTGTCAATGCACTGGGTATCTCGTCAATAGCTAAGCGTTTAATCGCCGCCTTTGGTCTAGGGGCGCTACTGTTATGGCTCACCAGTAATATTGCTTTGTTGCTTGAGCCGTTACTCGATATGCAGATACCAGCGGGCGCGATGACGGGTATATTGGGCGCGCCCTTGATTATCTGGTTGATATTGCGCCAACGCCGTGAGCGTATAGAGGCGGTGACGCCGATGCTCGCAGGCACGCGCAAACCAGTGGCGTATGGGAGCTGGGCAGCAGGCATGGTTATTATTATCACGTTGGCATGTCTGTTCGTACAAGATATCAGCGGCTGGGGGCTGAGCACTGATTGGGCATTAACCGCGCAATACCGCCTTCCGCGTAGTCTAAGTGCGGCGGCGACGGGGCTAATGTTGGCTGTCGCAGGCGTCCTGTTGCAAACGCTAACGCGTAACCCAATGGCAAGTCCTGAAGTACTCGGGGTCAGCTCAGGAGCAGCGCTTGGCGTTATCTTAGGATTTTTACTCTTGCCTATGCTAGGAGTAACGGCAGGCGCAGGCACGTTACTGCTTTCAGGCTTATCAGGGGCGATAGCGGTGCTGCTTTTAGTGATTTGGCTGGCACGCAAGGTCAGCTCAGGCTATCTATTGCTCGTCGGTATCGGTATTGCGGCAATGATGGATGGGGTCATGCACTTAGTTAAGCTCTCCGGTGACCCGCGCCTGGAGGCGATGCTCAGCTGGCTATCAGGCACGACTTATAGTGCCCAGCCGAGTACCGTTTGGTATCTGATGGCTATTGCGCTTATTTTATTTGCCTTAAGTTTACTGATTATCAAGCCGTTACGTGTATTAGGTCTTGGCACAGGCGTTGCGCGTAATTTAGGTGTGGCAGTGACACCTGTGACTCTGGCGCTACTCATACTGGTGGCAGCACTAAGTACCGCCAGCACTTTAGCCGTCGGGCCACTAAGCTTTGTCGGTCTGATGGTGCCGCATTTAGCCACCTCGCTTGGCGCGGTAAAGCTTGAGCGTCAATTACCGCTAGCGGCTTTGTTAGGGGCAGGAGTCATGGTCATAGCTGATTGGATTGGTCGTTATGTCATCTTCCCTTATGAATTGCCAGCGGGCACGGTAGCAGCCATTATCGGCGGCGCGTATTTCTTATGGCTGATTCGTAAAGTGCCTGCTAGTCACTATTAAGCAATGAATACCTCTGTACTTTTATAGTTAACCATTATTTTTAAGTCGTCTTTAGGAGCTATTTTTTGTCTTACCCCACTGCAAAATCTCTATCTATGCATGCCAATGACGCCTCTAAGCTCACCTTGGGGCAATTATTATGGCGTCAACAGCGTAAAGCCTTATTGACTGTAGTCGTCCTCAACCTGTTGACAGCCGCTGTTGGCATTGGCGTGATTGCTTTTATCAATAGATACTTCTTAGCCGCTAATCCTGATACAAGCGCTTTATTGGCCGGAGCGTCAGGCATTAATGACCGCGCTTGGATGTATACGTCCGCTTTTTTTGCTTTGATTATTTTGCAATTACTGACGACCTTTGTCTCTCAGTTCGCTTTGACCAAACTGGGTCATCGCTTTGTGTATGATTTACGTCGTCAGCTGCTTAAGCGTATTTTAGATACCGATCATGCTCAGCTTGAGAAAGCAGGTAGCGCTAAATTGCTCGCCAGTTTGTCGGATGATATCTTAAACATTACTAGCGCGTTTGTGCGTTTGCCGCAACTGGTACAAGGCACCGTATTAACGCTAGCGGCTATTGTCTATTTATCCTTGATGTCCATTCCGCTGACCATCGTTATGCTGCTATGGCTGACGTTTGTTATCGTAATCGGCATGCTATTGGTTAATAGGGTCTATGCAAACTTGTTACAGATTCGTGGTTTGCAAGATAGTCTATACCAAGATTATGAAACGGCTATATTTGGGCATAAAGAGCTCATGCTCAATCGTCATCGTAGCCGTCAGTTTTATGAGACAAAGTTTGATCATCATGCTGATGACTATCGTCAAAAAATTGTTTTATCCGATACTTACCATCTATCGGCATTAAATTGGTCAAACATTATGATGTTTGCCGCGATAGGTATTTTATTTATATTAGCGACTGCCTTTAACTGGGCCAATCAAGCTACCGTCACTTCATTTGCGCTAACCTTATTATTTATTCAATCACCTCTGCTAGCCGCGGTTGGCGCTTATCCAACGTTACAGACGGCCAGTGTCGCACTTAACAAAATCGTCTCCTTAAACTTGGCAGTATATCGAGCCGACTTTGCTACCAGCGATATCGATAAACTATTAAATTGGCAGCGTATTGAGTTAAGAGAGGTTGGTTATCACTATCCTACTGCTGAACCTACTACAGTAGATACAGCAGAGGCTAGTCCTATTGTCAGCAGTAACATAAATGAGGTGGCAAGAGCGCTTGGCGCTGATAAGTCTGATCATGTCGCACAAGGATTTGGTCTTTATGATATTAACTTGACTTTAAATCGAGGCGAGGTGGTGTTTTTGATTGGTGCTAATGGTAGTGGTAAATCGACTTTAGCCAAACTGTTAGTCGGACTATATAAACCTGATGTTGGTCAAGTCTTGCTTGATGGACAAGTACTGACAGCGACCGATTACACGGACTATCAGCAGCACTTTGCCGCCATCTTTGGGGATGGCTATTTATTTGACTGGCTACAAGGGCAAGGCGATAGCCTGCCTGATGAAGCTATAGTTGCTGATTGGTTAGCGCGACTACAGCTGTCCGATAAGCTCTCGATAGCAGAAGGTACATTATCAAATACTAACTTGTCACAAGGGCAGCGCAAAAGACTGGCGTTGTTACTCGTCATCGCAGAGAGCAAGCCAATATTTTTGCTTGATGAATGGGCGGCAGATCAAGATCCGGTCTACCGCCAGACTTTTTATGAGCAAATCATCCCAAACCTCAAACAGATGGGCAAAACCTTATTCATTATTAGCCATGATGATCGCTATTTTAAGCACGCTGATCGTTTACTACAAATGCATAATGGCAAGCTTGTTGAACTCGACAGTAATGAGCGTCTGCACGCCAGCCAAGATGCAGTAGCGCATTTACATTCGTTATAGTTTAGCCGCAGTGAAGAAACGAGCCAAGAGATAATCAACTTCAAATATACAAAGGTGTAAATAACTATAGAAATGTAAATAGTTATCATTTACAATATTATTAACAAAACTACTATGTTCTGTATCAGAGCTTAAATAAAGCTCATTCCACTATCATTTGATGAAGTGAACTTCAATGAAAAATCATGCTCCTCTTGCGTTATCCTTGCTAACGTTTTGTATCAGCCAACAACTCTACGCTGCACAGGCTGATGTTAACGCTTCAATACCAAATACTTTAGCCACAGAGTCTATAAGCGCTACCGTCGTTGATGAGCCAAGCGTCACTTTAGATGCTATTACAGTTAGTGCCAACGCCAGAACAGGAACCGCTTTGGCACAAAAAATTAGCGAGATGCCAGCGGTTACCCAAGTCATTAGTGAAAAGGAGATTGAAAGGCAGGCTACGGGGGATCGTACCATTGGTGATATTTTAGCGCAGCTCGTACCAAGCCTAGGCGCCAGCAGTGGTTCAACCAGTAATTATGGCACGACGATGCATGGTCGCCCAGTACAGTTTTTACTTAACGGAGTGCCGCTATCAGCGTCGCGCAGTTTGTCGCGTGAGCTTAACAGTATCGATCCCGCCCAGCTTGAGCGGGTAGAGGTGCTCTCAGGTGCGACAAGTATTTATGGGGCAGGAGCGGCGGGCGGTCTTATCAATCTAGTCACCAAGTCTATGCTTGGTTATGGGCCGCTAAGACAAACGCGCATCGGCGTGAGCGCTAGCCGTGAGTTTGAGTCCGACTCCCTAGGCTATCATGTCGGGCAAACTTTAGGGTATGGCGGTGAGCGCGTTTATGGACGCTTGGATGTGGACTTTGATAGTAAAGGCGGTAAGTTTGATAGCCACAATCGTCGTATCAGTCCTGATGTCAACCAAACGGACCAGCAAGATACTGACGCTTTGAGTGTCAATGCCAGCTTAGGTATGGCACTTACCGACACGCAAACCGTTGATCTAGCCGTTACTTACTATAATGACGAGCAAGATACTGACTATGGTCCAGACTACGGTAATAATTTGCAAGTTTTGCTTGCGCCAAATGCTGCGCCGCCATCACTACAAGCTATTGATGGCGCTGATATCCAGCACGAGCCTTATACCACGAAGACTTCAGTGAACCTAAATTATAATAATAGTGATATCTTAGGCTCTAATTTGAGCATTACCGGCTACTACCGCGATGAACAAGGCCGCTTTTATCCTTCTGGTAAAGACTTCACCACACAAGCGGGAGAGGTCTGGGTGGCTAATGGTCTTACCGATGAGAATACGCTAAGACAGTTACTAGGCGGGGCAGTTGCGGTTACCCAGTCAGAAGCGGATATCGAAGTGATAGGGCTGCGCGCAGCTATGCAGACCGAAGCCGAGATTAACGGTAAGCAGGCCCTATTTAGTTATGGCGCTGATTTTGAGCGCGAAGAGAGCGAGCAAACCTACTACGGGCAAGATTTAAATACATTTATTGCTAGTAACGGTCTTACTTCACGTAATAGCGGCACCACTTATAACGGTGGACCTGAGACTACTATCGATAAGTGGGGCGTGTTTGCTAATGCTGATGTCGATGTGACTGATAAGTGGCATGCTAGCGCTGGCGTACGTTATCAAAAGCTTAAAGCCAATACCGAGGGTTTTATACCTATCTATGAGCAGCTATTAGAGGACTATTTTAATGACCCGCGCATCAGTCCAGTAGGCGATGCTTACGGTATTGACTATCAAGCTGGCCGCGTAGAAGAGGGCGATACGGACCATGACAAAACCCTATTTAACCTCGGTACCAGCTATCAGCTCACTCCAAACGACCAAATATTTGCTAATTTCTCACAAGGCTTTACCACTGCTGATATTCAGCGCGCACTGCGGGATGTACGCGCAGGATTCGTGGTTGATTCAAATAACGTCCAACCGATTGAGATTAATAATTACGAGCTGGGCTGGCAAGGTAAGCGCGGCAATACTGCTGGCAAGCTAAGTGCCTTTTATAACGACTCAGATAAGACCGTACGCTTTACCGATAACTATACGGTAGAGGTCGTCGATACTGACGAGCGCGTATACGGTGTTGAGGGATCGTTAGTGCAGCAGATTAGCGATCAATGGCAAGTAGGCGGCAGTATTGCTTATACTCGCGGTCAGTATAAAAAAGATGGCGACTGGCTTGAGCTGGATGCTGTACGCATAACGCCTTTAAAAGGCACAGCGTTTGCGCAGTACAACTTTGATGGTGGTAGCAATATTCGCTTGCAAGCGCTAGCCATTGGCGGCGATGATAAAGCTTTTAAAGACCAACAACAAGATCCAAATGCGAGCGCTCAGCCTATCGAAGGTTACGCCACTGTTGATCTGTTGGGTCAGGTGCAACTGCCTGTCGGTAAAGTAGGGTATGGTATCTATAACTTGCTAAATAAAGACTATAAAACGGTCTATCACCAAACCACTTATGGCGATCTAAACCGTCTGCCTGCTTCAGGGACAACTTACGGCTTGAGCTATACGATTGATTATTAACATGCTGACAAGCTCAGTATTTTGTAGTCACATACTACTGCCTGTCTAAAAGGTTAAAAGTATAGATTTGCTGTAGCACAATAGCAAAAAGACGTCTAATATTAAAAAAGCCCTTTAAACATAGTTTAAAGGGCTTTTGCTTCATTTGGATAGATGATCTAAAGTCATCATAGCAGGATTAAAACCTGTGGGTATAGCCAACCGTGTACGTACGTCCTAAACCTTTATAATCAAAAGCAGAGTCAGGTGCCGCTTGACCATAAAACACCTGCGCTTGTTGTCCCCAGATAGTGGTATATTCTTTATCCAGTAAGTTTTGCACGCCGATACTAAAATCCCCTGAAGGTAAATAATAGGTATAGTCCAGATCAACGGTCGTATAACCATCAAGCTCCTGGGTGCTATCGGTACTGGCATTGTAGCCTGAGACATCGCGCATCATGTTGGCTTGTAGTTTTACGGACTGCATCTCATCCTCCCAGCGAGTCCATAACGAATATTTGCTAGGGCTGGTATCGGTGACGACGGTATCTTTATAATCGCCATCGACCTCAGTTTCGCTCTCGATCCAATGCCCCAGTCCGCCTACACTGACGTTATCATTGATAAAATAATCGCCTTTTAGCTCAACCCCATACACGCGCTTTTTATTATCGCTTTGAGTGATTAATAGCGTTTGGCGGTCGTAATCGATACTACCATCAGACACACTATAATAGCCCGTTAATTGGCCTGCAAAATTGGTGGTATTAAACGAAGTACCTAGCTCATAACTGTCCGTTTTGATGCCGTCAAGCTTAGTACCTGAGACATTAGAGCCATTGACTAGCTCATAGTAGTTATCAGCATTTTTAACATACTGACCTTGACCATAAAACTTAGCAGGATCAGGTAGCTCAAATCCTTGCGAGAAGTTGGCGAAATAGCGACGGTTACTCGTCGGCTTATAGTTTAGCCCGACATTAAATAAGCTAATATTGTAGTCGTTACTGCCGCCCGGTATCGCATCACCGCCAGCGGCCAGACCCAAAGCAGTCTCAGTCTGCACTCTATCAGCGACAAAATCATCGATTTCATTATCTAAACGCTGATAGCGATAGCCTGCCGTAGCAGTAAGCGTATCGGAAAAGTCATAATCACCTTGTAAAAATCCGGCGATAGAATCGACTTTAGTTCCTGGGTAGCGTCCGACGATTGCAAACTCCTCATTGACTAGGCCACCTGTCGCTACGCTGGTACGCGGGTCAAAGATCATCTTATTACTGTCAAGATCATCTCGGTAGCCGTCGATACCGTAAGTCAGTTTTAGCTTATCTGTCCAGTCTTTAGATAACGCCAAACGAGCTGAGGTTACATCAGTAGATTGCTCAGAGGCGGCAAAGTATCTACCGTAATAAAACGGGATAAAACTAAGCTCTTCTGTGCGGTGGGAGAGCTGTGCGTAGACATCATGACCGAATAGATCTTGGTGATGATAATTAGCATTGTACTGCTGACGCTTAGTTTCGGCTTGCCGATCGCTCTTAAAACCATCGCTGATAGTAATATCTAGAGGAGCACCTTGCAGAGCCTCAGCCAAATTGAACTTAAGGCCATTATCTGTATCTTGTTCGCTATTATAATACTGCGCTGATACATCTAGCGTTTGGTTATTATCAATTTGCCATTGGGTACTGGCGAGCACATCAACGGTTTCGTTATCTTGCAAAGAGCCTTGAGTAATATCAGGAACGATAAGCCGGCCTTTACCATCAAAAAAGGAGCCTGTTTGTTCATAAGTTACTGCTAGATTACCTGTTAGCTCCTCTGTACCGCCGCCGATAGAAACATGGCCTTTATAAGAGATATCGTCTTCGTCCTGAAAGCCTGAGGTCGCCTGAATCGCTGTATTGATTTGCGATGCACCGGCTTGCCCTTTTTTGGTTTTAATATTAATAATACCGCCTGTCGCGCCGCCGCCATAAACCGCTGATGCGCCAGAGAGCACTTCAATACTGGCGATGTTTTCCATACTAATAGAATCAAGATATCGGCTGATGGCCCGTGACGAATTGAGCGATACGCCATCAATCATCACTTGCATATCGCGCCCACGTAGGTTTTGCCCCGCGTTAGTACGACCGCCGCTACCAAAGTCTAAAGAGGGCACTTCTTGAGCAATAAAATCACCTAAGCGCTTACCGGTACGTGCCGCCTCATCCACTTGAGCCTCATCGATATACCACACTGTCGCTGGAATATCAGAGATAGCTGTTGGCGTTTGATTGGCGACAACCACAATAGGGTCTAAGGTCGTACTAGGCTCGTCTGTTAGGGTCTGCTGCATACTAGTAGTATTTGGCGGCGTCACTGCTGCTACAGCTGGAGTGAGCTGAAGCATAGCGCTAGCAGCGGCGTATAGTGGCAGCTTTTTGGTACGAGAGACGGCCAAGATAGCGCGGTTAAGTCTAGTAAAAGAAGGGTTGCAGCTAGATGGGGCAGCAGAGTTATCAGATAAAAACATAGAATGTCCAATATAAATGATGGAATTTGTAAACGATAATGGTTATTGTTAATAATACCTTTATCATTATACACAGTCTACAGAATTCTTAATGATGAAGTTAAGTTGAGGCGGGTTTATCGTAAGTATTTGAGTTGTTCTTATGTCATAACGTTCAAACTTATTTATGACTGAACCTACCTAAAAAATACGAAGGGAGTAATGTAAGTGAGCAGCACCGCTAATACCTTTGACAACAGTAATTGCGTTGTCATCTATTCCGATTGGGTCTGTTCTTTTTGCTTGCTGGTAGAGCAGGTACTATCTGAGGCAGTCTTTTCAGAGCACAATCCAAGAAAATTACATTTCTATCAAAAAAGCGAAAGAGGACTCCACCCGACATTAGGGTGGAGGTGAATTTCGCAGCACTGGCTAACCTCGCTGGTTCTGTATAGATGACGCAACATACCATGGGAAAGACTAAGTATATCCGTACTCTGGGTAGTCAAGATAAGCTGTTGTTACGCACTGTCAGAAAACCCAGACAACTAAGCTGTCTGGGTTTTTTTTCAGACTCATAAGTAGTGATATAATGCCGTGATAATTAATACTTTATAAAGGGTAACGTCATGGCTCGTACTGCTAGCGCATTACACATTTTAGTAAAAGACAAAGAGCTGGCGGAGGATATTATCGCTAAGCTGAAAAAGGGTGTCCAGTTTGATGTGTTAGCTAAGAAACACTCAACCTGCCCATCAGCTAAAAAAGGTGGCAGCTTAGGTGAATTTAAAAAAGGCCAAATGGTAGGGCCCTTTGATAAAGTCTGCTTCAACGGTGAGCTGTTTACCCCGCATTTAGTGAAAACCAAGTTTGGTTGGCATGTGGTGAAAGTGCTCTACAGAACGTAAGATTAGCGCTAGTAGTGACGGTCTTTGTCTTATAGGCTTTTATTATCCAAGCTAAGTGTGGTCGCATAGCAATGAAAAAAACAACGCCCATCAAGGGCGCTGTTTTTATAACAGTAAAATGAGTGGTTAAGGACGGTGATGATGAGGGGATACTATACGGACATTTTTTACGCTGTCAATATCTATCAATAAAATATTAGAAGCTAAGCTTGCTGGTAGAGGGTTTAGACAGTTCAGTAGGTTACAACCCGTCAATAGCTAGTTATCTAACCTATTTATTACACATGACTTGTTACTCTTTATTCAGTTAATTGCAAAATCGGCTGACCATATTCTACGACTTGGCTTTCTTCAACTAAAATCTCATTAACCGTGCCGGCTTTATCGCTAGTAACGGGTAGCAGTTTCGTCAATACTTCAACAAACCCAATGGTTTGACCTATCTCAATTGCATCACCTTTTTGTACCACATTATCCGTCGCGCCATCGGCACTTAAGCGCATATAGCCAACGTGAGGAGAGCGTACTTGTAAAGCCTCTTGGTCTTGGGCATTGTTATTTTTTGCCTTAAGAGAGGAATTAGTATTGTCGCCTGCCTCGATTGATGATGAGTCTATAGGATTTCGAACAGAGCTTTTAGCGGTACGAGAACCATTAACCACACTAATAGATTGATCGTTATCCTCAATGGTTATTTGATACACCTGACTTGCTTCTGTCAGTTTTACTAAGCGATCAACGGCAGCGATATCCATAATATTATCCTTATCTACTATATCTACTATTTAAAATCAGTTAACTCATACCCCTAACTAATACCTAAGTACTGAGCAATAGTCATCGCACTAAGCACACTCATAGCCACAGCGATAACCCAGCCAAACGCGGCGATCCAAATGGGATGTTTGTAATTACCGATGATATTCTTTCTATAAGCGGCGATCAGGATAATCACCATTGCTATTGGGAGTACCAAACCGTTCAATGTACCGACCAGCACCAGCACTTGCGCCGGCTTACCGATAGTGGCAAAAACTAGGGTGGAGATGACGATAAAACCAATGATAAAAAAGCGCTTATATTCTTCGATAAAGGGGTGAAAATTGGTCATAAAAGACACTGAGGTATAAGCGGCGCCAATGACTGAGGTCACAGATGCCGCCCAAATGACGATACCAAAGATGATTTTACCGACGTTACCTAAGATATATTGAAAAGGTGACATCGCAGGATTGGTTGGGTCTAACGCGTAACCTTGTGAGACCACGCCCAAGACGGCGAGGAATAAAAACACCCGAACGATAGAGGCAATTAAAATACCTGAGACCGAACTTCTCGTCACCGAGTCAAGATTCTCTTCACCGCTGACCCCCGCTTCTAATAATCGATGCGCGCCTGAAAAGGTAATATAACCGCCGACCGTGCCGCCGACTAGAGTGACGATAGCCACCGCGTCGATCTTATCGGGCATAATGGTTTTGGTAGCGGCTTCAGCTAACGGCGGATCAGATTTAAACACCACATAAATGATAAGTATGATCAAGATAAATCCCATCAGCTGGGCAAATCTATCCATAATAGGCCCGGTCTCTCGGCCTAAAAAGATGGCGACCGCGATAACCCCGCTAATGAGCGCGCCGGTAATGGGAGAGATGTTAAACACCGACTCCATGCCTAGCCCCGCGCCGCCAATATTACCGATGTTAAAGGCCAGACCGCCAGCGACAATCAAAAAAGATAGCAAATAGCCCACGCCCGGGAACACTAAGTTGGCAATCTCTTGCGCGCGTTTTTTGGAGACAGCGACCACGCGCCAAACGTTAAGCTGTACCCCAATATCCATAATAATAGAGATTAAAATCACAAAACCGAAGCTTGCCAGCAAGCTTTCGGTGAAAGTAGCGGTTTGGGTCAAAAACCCGGGCCCTACCGCTGAGGTTGCCATCAAAAAGGCCGCGCCCAAAATGGCGGTATTGTGTTTTTTTATGGTGCTCATAAACGTCCTTGTTTAGGTTTTTTATTATATGTTGACTCTATAACGACTACTGACTATCTATTATTTACTATCTATGCCGATATCTCAATACCTTGCTGCTGCAGCTGCTCTTTGATACTTTTAGCAAAGGCTACCGCATGTTCGCTATCACCGTGCAGACAGATGCTTTGCGCCTCGACCGGGACTTTTTTGCCGTCAACACTGGTCACTACCCCCTCGGTAATCATCTCAAGCGCGTGCCGGCTGGCCTCTTTAGGATCGGTGATCAACGCGTTGTCCTTGGTGCGTGATACTAGCGAGCCGTCATTTTCATAGTTTCTATCGGCGAATACCTCAGAGATCACTTGCATATCGTGCGCTTTGGCGGCTTTAACTAAATGACCGCCTGATAGGCCCATGATTTTAAGACTAGGGTCAAAGCGTTTAATCTCACTGACCACGATATCTGCTAAGTCTTTATCAACCGCAGCTTGGTTGTATAGCGCGCCGTGCGGTTTGACGTAATCAAGCGTGACGCCGACCATATCGCATACCGCTTTGGTAGCCCCAAGCTGGTAGCTGATAAGGGCACGGTAGCCATCTTCGTCTAAGTCTTGCTGCACCCGGCCAAAGTTTTCTTTGTCATCAAGCCCCGGATGCGCGCCGACGCGCACGTTATGTTGTTTTGCCAGCTTGAGGGTGGCGAGCATCTCGGCATAGGAGCCGGCGTGCAGACCACAGCTGACATTGGCAGAGCTGACTATAGTAAGTAGTTTAGCATCTTGGCCGCAGCCTTCGGCGACATCAGCGTTTAGATCAATTTTCATGAGCGTACTCCTTGATACGTGCGATATAACGTTCTCTGTTTTGGCGCTGCACTAAAGCGTCTTTTATGGTCAAAAGCTCGAACTGACACTCCTTACCATATCGAATTTGCGCCAGTAGGCCAATATCGGCGTCGATGACGCTGGCGATTTTGGGATAACCGCCTGTGGTTTGCGCGTCAGCCATCAGAGCGATAGGCTGTCCTTGCGGCGGGACTTGAATCATACCGATATCGACGCCGTGCGAGCTCATTTGTAGCGGCGCGTTAAGCTCAAGTGCTTGTTCGCCTTTAAACCGGTAACCCATACGGTTACTACTTGTTTCTATCTTCCAGCGCTGCTTAAAAAATAGCTTTTGCGAGGCACTAGTAAAGGAGTCGTATTCGCTGTTTTTGACGACTCGAATGATACGAGTATCGGGTAAGGCGGCAACGCCTATGTTGGATAATTGGGAAGAGGTGTTTAATTTAATGACATCGTTTTCTTGAATGAATCGACCTTTAAAGCCGCCAAAACCTGCTTTATCATTGGTGCTAGAAGAATTTAAAATTGGCTCGACAGCAAAGCCGCCATGGACACAAAGGTAGCTATACATGCCTTTTAGGGGGCGGACTAGTTTTAATATCTGTCCGGCTTTGGCATTGATGCGCCAATAGCAAGGGATACGCTTATCATCTAAAGAAGCTTCGTATAAAGCGCCTGTGATACAAAAAGCAGTGTCTTTAGTAAATTTTAGCGTCAAGCCGCCTAATGTGATCTCTAAAGCCGGCTCGTTTAATGCATTTTTGATTAAAGCGTTACCGGCTGCAAAGGCCCAGCGATCCATCACGCCACCTCGTTGCACGCCCGTACTACGATAGCCAAATCTACCGAGGTCTTGGATACTAGCAAGGGCATTGCAGGCTAAAACTTTCATCACTACCGCCTATTTTTATCGTTAATTTGTTGTTTTGAGATTATTCATCACTCATAAATATCAATAGCGCTAAATTTAAGCGTATCACCGGCGCTTAATAGCGTAGGCGACTCCTTGGATAAATCAAATAACTTGGTTTCTGTTTGTCCGAGTAGCTGCCAACCGCCCGGAGAAGCAAAAGGGTAGATACCCGTTTGCTCGCCGCCAATACCGACCGAACCTGCTGGAACTTTGGTGCGCGGATTGGTATGTCTTGGGAAGTAAAGCGCTTCCGCTAAGCCACCAAGGTAGGGAAAGCCGGGCTGAAATCCAATGAAGTACACCGTATACGTCGCTGCCGTATGCTTCTCGACGACCTCTTCAACAGATAAGCCTAATTCAGCGGCCATAGATTTTAGATCAGGGCCATACTTGCCGCCGTAATGTACAGGAATCTCGACATGCTTACCTTGAATCTGCTTTTGCTCGGGGTTGGCGCTTAATTCGGTGAGCGTTTGTTGCAGGTTTTGAAGCTGTTTATAAGTTAAAGGGCTGGTAAACACGCTCAGCGTATTCATACCGATGACTACCTCGCTCACCTCTGGCAACTGTTGCACGCTATCTGCCAGCGCCCAGCACTGTTGCTGCTTGGCAAGCGTGGTCGGCTTAGGAAAAAATAACACCAAATTGGTTTCGCTACACAGCTGCCACTGCGGCGGCTCAGATACTGTGGTTTCTGTAACGGTTGCGTCTTGAGTAGCCATAGATCGCGATTCCTTTTGGTTCTTGTTTCTACATTCTAGTTTTAGTTAAGACCATTTAAAAATGCTGCACATGATAAAAAATATGTCAGTTGTCTTTGATAATGCTTTTTACTCAATTACTTTTTACTCAATATTCTCAGCGATCCACTGCGATAGATAATGAATACTTACTTGGCCTTTGTTAAATTCGGGATCAGCAAATAGTTTTTGGTGCAAGGCAATATTAGTATCAATACCTTGTATCTCAGCTTCTGATAGCGCCGCTTGCATCTTGTCGATAGCTTGCTCTCGCGTTGGCGCATAGACGCAGATTTTGGCAATTAAGCTATCATAAGAGGGCGGGACGGTATAGCCCGATTCGATATGGCTATCGACGCGAATGCCAAATCCTGCTGGCAGGTGACAATAATCGATATGTCCGGGGCTGGGCATAAAGGTATAAGGGTTTTCAGCATTGATTCGGCATTCAAACGCATGACCGTTAATTCTGACGTCTTGTTGCGTATAGCTCAAAGGCTGGCCTGCTGCTACCAATATCTGCTCTTGCACGATATCGATACCAGTCACCAGCTCAGTAATGGTATGCTCAACTTGGATACGGGTATTCATCTCAATAAAGAAAAACTCGCCGTTTTCATATAAAAACTCAAACGTCCCTGCGCCAATATAATTCATCTTTTGACAAGCCAGCGCGCAGCGTTCACCGATTTGTACGCGTTGTTCAGCGCTAATGCCGGGAGCAGGGGCTTCTTCAATCACTTTTTGATGACGGCGCTGCATCGAGCAATCGCGCTCGCCTAAATGAATGGCGTTGCCATGGGTATCAGCAAGGACTTGAATCTCGACATGACGCGGCGCTTGTAGATAGCGCTCTAGATAAACCACGGAGTCGCCAAAATTGGTTTTGGCTTCCGCTTGGGTCATTGAAATGGCGTTTATCAGGTTCTCTTCACTCTCAACCACGCGCATACCGCGCCCGCCGCCGCCACTTGCCGCTTTAATAATCACCGGATAACCGACTTCTCTAGCGATTTTAAGCGCGGCTTCTTTGTCGCTTGGCAGTGCGCCATTAGAGCCGGGCACACAAGGGACGCCAGCCTCTAGCATTTGTTTTTTTGCCGCAACCTTATCGCCCATGCTTTTTATGTTGTCTGAGGTTGGACCAATAAAGGTTAATCCAGCTTGGGCGACACGCTCAGCAAAAGCGGCATTTTCTGCCAAAAACCCATAACCCGGATGAATGGCCTCAGCGCCCATAACTTCGGCAGCGGAGATGATCGCTTCTTGGTTTAGGTAGCTTTTGGTAGCAAGGGCAGGACCGATACAGATCTTTTCATCGGCAAGTTTTACGGGCAGCGAGTCTTTATCGGCTTTGGAGTAGACGATGATGGAGGTGATGCCCAGCTGTTTGCAGGCACGGATGATACGTAACGCAATCTCGCCACGGTTGGCGATAAGAATTTTTTTAAACATGAAGCTGTCCTTGCAAATATAGTCCATTTGATGGCTTAAATACGGTTAGTAATATAGGCAATATCTAATCCAGCTAATATATCCTAGCTAGGACTAATCATAAACAGCGCTTGGTCAAATTCAACCACATCACCGTCTTCGACCAAAATCTCTTCAATACTGCCGGCGCGATCGGCTTTGACTTCATGCATGATTTTCATCGCTTCTATTACGCATAACGTATCACCTGCTACCACGCTATCGCCAACGCTTACAAAGACATCGGCGCTCGGGTCAGAGCGGCGATAAAAGGTGCCGAGCATCGGAGCGGTGATTTGGTTGTTTTCGCTGGCTGTTTCTGTAGTTGGTTTATCTTTAGCAGCGCCAGCAGAGTCGATATCTTGCGCAGAAGAATTGCCATTAGGGTTTGTAAAGGAGTTTGTAGAGGTATGATCTGTGCTAGTAAAACTGTTTCTACTATTGATATGACTACGGTCTTGATTGCTGCTTTGATTAATTTGATTACCGCTTTGATTAAAAGGAGGCTGACAAATGATAGAGATACGCTTACTGCCGTCAACGACTTCTAGGGAATCAATGTTGGCACGTTCAGCAATGTTAATGAGCCTTTCTACATCGTTAAAATTGATATTCATATTTTCATCCATATTCTTTGCCGTTTTATTAAAGTAAAAGGCAGATAATAGTCCATTACTGTTTATACTAAGTCATTTGTAACTATTCATAAAGTAATAAAATATTGCGCTTAGTAAGTCGTTGCTAAAATTAATGGGCTTACAATGTATAAGTCACTAAGATACTCATATTGAGTTATTAGCAACAATACGCTTTAAGGCTTTGCTGATGCCTGTTGGGCTACAATTAAAACGCTGGGCTCGCTCATAGTGATAATCGTCAGGGTGGTCTTTGACGTCTTGAGCTAAGACTTCATCCTCTATTTTGTAAGGAGTGATGTCTCGAGTGGTTTTACTGTGAAGACGCTTTTTCCACTTCTGTATGGTCGTTGGACTAATATCATAGAAAACAGCAGCTTCGGCAAAGGTCATGCCCTCATCTAAGCTTTTTAAAACTTGTTTGCGATAATCTAGAGAGTAAGTCATGGTCATTTATACTGGTAATCGTTTAGTTGATTTATTGTATAACACTTTTGTGGTCAGGTGACTATACAACAATAAGCATCTATTGCTATGGTCGAAACTGATGATTTGTAGAGTAATTGAGACAGTGTTTAGTTAGTAAATCATAAAGGCTTTTCTTCGTTAAAAATGGCTAATTACCACCAATAAGTTGGATACTGTCTGTCCTTGCCTAAACTATTGTAAAATAGTGGTCAACTAATTTTGCGTGTGATAAGAAGTAGGCTAATCATATAGCCAAGTAGCACAACACTGAGGTGAGATAATGGTTATTCGAGAAGTATGAACAGGTAAGCGCGGAAAATACCAAGCAGCAGTCCGATATGTTATTTATATTTGGTGAAGGTCTTATTATAGCGGCGCAAACACGCCCTAATATTACCAGTGCTATAAATTTTACTTGCGTGCTGTGTCGTCGCAGCCAGAGGCTGCGCAACCCATATTTTAAAAGCAAGCATCCCAGCAGCATTGTATCGGTTTTATAGTGATTCAACTATACTGGAAACCTAAAAATTTTTAGCTAGCATTACCTGCGTGTATTCCGAGAAGTATAGAGTTAAACGCTTTTCTATTTTGATTGATAGTTGGCAAAGACAATCGTCTATACTTAGCAAAGTGTTTAACAAAACTGCTAATGTCTTATAAAACTAAATAAACAACACGCCGCATAGACCAACCACCGCCAGTACACGCTGGATCATCAGGCTGTCTTGCAAGTGAGTATTTAGGTAAGTGGCAACGCCTCTACCCACAGTATACAGACCAAGCATGGCAATAATCATACCGATGAAAAAGCCTGTTGTGCTACTGTTAGCGGGCACTTCGATAGCGTGCGCTGCCCCATGGAGCATAGCGAGTGCAGCAAAGCCTGCGATGGCTAAGTTATGCCACGTTTTTACCGACGCTTCATTGCTTTGATTAATGCCGTTATTATTAAGCCTGATATTAAAGTAGCGGCTCATCAGTGCCATGGTGAGTAAGACGATAGACAGTACAATGCCGGACTCAATAAACGTACTGTTTAAGCTCATATTTAAGCTTAGGGCAAAACCTGCCACTAAACCTAAGCTCAAAGACACAAAGCCTTTTTTAAAGCTGTGCATTTGCGTCAAGAGCATACCCATACCGAGCGCTAGTACAAGATGATCCAGCCCCGTCAAAGGGTGCATGATACCTGACAGTACTGAGTTGCCAAAGGCTCCATCAGCTGTCATCACCCCATGCCCAGGGTGAGCAAATACTAGTGTTGGCAGTCCCGTTAACAAAGATGACAGTGCTAGAGTGCGAGTCATTGCCGCCTTATCGATTAGATTTTTAGCTGTCTTATTTTTAGTCATGGTTTTTGAAGCTTGTGTGCTCATGATGTGTCCTTAATGGTTTAATAAGTCGATATATAGTCGAACCACTATTAAAGTGTTACAGCGTTAGACTCGTTTTGCCTACTACTGTAGTACTTGCACTCGTCTGCCTTGTACCACTTTTAATATTGATTGACTATAGTCAGGGGTTTGTAGAACATCTATTTATACGCAGCACCTTATGCCGCGCTAATCATGCCTTTATCTAGGATAAAGGTAACGATATCATCGAGACCTTCGCCGGTTTTCATGTTACTAAAGACCACGGGCTTATCGCCGCGCATCTTTTTGGCATCGCGCGCCATCACCTCAAGTGAGGCGCCTACTAAGGGGGCAAGGTCGGTTTTATTGATAATAAGTAAGTCAGATTTCATAATGCCAGGTCCGCCTTTACGAGGGATTTTATCGCCTGCTGAGACGTCGATGACATATAGGGTTAAATCAGATAATTCAGGGCTAAAGGTCGCCGCCAAATTATCGCCGCCAGATTCGATAATAATAAGCTCAAGCCCTGCAAATTGGTGTTGTAGTTCAGCGATGGCAGATAAATTGATGGAGGCATCCTCACGGATAGCAGTATGCGGACAGCCGCCCGTTTCGACACCGCGAATACGCTCGGCTGGCATGGCCTCGTGACGCGTTAAGAATTCAGAGTCTTCTTTGGTATAAATGTCGTTGGTCACCACTGCCATATTGACGTCATCACGCAAGCGTTGACACAATCTTAGCGTGAGTGCGGTTTTTCCTGAGCCAACGGGACCGCCAATACCTAAACGTAGAGGAGATAAGCTAGTCTCTGAATGGGTATGGTCGGCTTTGGGTGTAAGTGCCATAAATAAATATCCTCAATAAAGTCGTGAGTAATTAAAAGTTTGGTACAAATAAATAGTGTTTAAGTGAAATAGTGTGGGTTAGCACTCAAGAGCGAAACAAACGGCTATATTGTCTTTCATGCTGACATGACAGTATCGCTAAATTCGGCAAGTTAGCTGACATATGCAGCTCTTGATAAAGCAGGTTTAGCTTTAAGATGCTAGTCTCCTCTAGGCTGTTAGCCGCTAACGATAGTTTTTGCACCTGCAAAAAGCTTTGCTGAACGCTAGCCGCTAAGGGCGGTATGCGCTCACTTAATAACTGCTGCAACTGCCAGATGATACGCTGACCTGCCATTTGTCCAAGTGGTACAGTCTTGACCGCCGCCAGCACCATGTTCTCAATTTGCCCAAAAGCATAGGTAGTCATAGCTTGCGCAGGCTCAAGTTGCCAATACGAGCTGATATGCGCAAATAAGGGTAAAAACCCATGAGCAAGCAGACGATCAGGCACGTCAAGCTCAAGCACATCACCAAGCCAAGCCGATAAAGACAGTGCCAGTTGGCTCGACTCATAGACAAACTCTTTGCTTTCGCGGCTGGCGTGGTAATCGGCACCTAAAGCATCAGTAAGGGCGTTATCATCACTCATAAGCGCTGCCATCATAAGCGCCAATAGCGGTAGCTCGTAACGACATAATGCCAGTGCTAGATAGTCGCTCATAAACTCCAAGCCACTGGCCTCGTCACAAATAAGCCCAGACTCAATAGCAGGTTCTATACCTTGTGAATAGGTGTAACTACCGATCGGCAGGTTACTTGACGCCAGCATAAGCAAACGTCCGGTGACGTCTATATCTATAGAGTTTAGCGCAGTTATCGCGTCTATTGCGTCTACCGCGTTTGCGCTCGATTGCGCTAAGGGCGTATCATGATTAGTCATAAGCGTTGCCATCGCTATGCGAATGTCCGTTATCGCTTTGAGCGCTGTGAGTATGAGCATATGCATAAGCATGGCTGTGATGAGCGTGACTGTGTCCATGGCTATCAGTATGGCTATGCGCATGACCGTGAGCGTGTCCCCCATGCTCACCTTTATAGGCTCCCGTTTCTGGTTCAAACGCTGCTTGTACCGCTTGAGTATGTAGGCCAAGCTGACCCAGCATCGCCTCTAACACGTGGTCAGGCTCAAAGTACAGGGCGTCAGGGGTAATCATTAAAGGCACGTGACGGTTACCTAGATGATAAGCGCCCCTCATAAGATCGAAGCTATTATCAGCGGTGACTTTGATTAACGCTTGCTTAGCGGCCATCACCTGTATCAATTCGCCTTGATTATTAGCCAGCACACTGCCATTTTTGATGGTTTCTGTGCGCGGTAGGTCAATACCGACGGCTTGTTGCTGCTGCGTTTGCGCTTTAAAGCGGCTACGCTGACGGGTATCGAAATCGAGATATAAAAAGTGCTGTGCCTGTTTTTGATCATCAATAACGGCTTGCTGCTTGGCGCTAAGCGCTGCTGGGTCGAGACGCTGTGTATATATTTTCATAAATTGCTTTATCGTCCGTTCAAATAGGGGAATAGAGGGTTGATGTCTAGTGAGCTGAGTTAGCATTACTATAAAAGCCCTTTAGAATAAAAAGTAACGCTGAGCCATTGGTAAATAGTCAGCAGGCTCACAGGTCAACAGCTCCCCATCAGCATGCACCTCATAAGTCTCTGGATTGACTTCCATAATCGGGCAGTAGCTGTTAAATTTCATATCTTGTTTTCGCATTTGACGAATGTTGTGTACTGCTTTAATGACTTTATTTAGTCCCAACTGCTTATCAACACCTTTCTCTAAGGCAGTACGCGACATAAAGGTGATACAAGTTTGCGCTACCGTTTTAGGGAAGCTGCCAAACATAGGGCGATAGTGGACAGGCTGCGGGGTAGCAATGGAGGCGTTAGGGTCGCCCATAGGCGCGGCAGCTATCAACCCGCCTTTGATAATGTTGTCCGGTTTTACCCCAAAAAACGCGGGTGACCATAAAATCAGATCCGCCCATTTGCCAACTTCAATAGAGCCGACCTCATCGCTGATACCGTGGGTAATAGCGGGATTGATGGTGTATTTAGAGAGGTAGCGTTTGATACGAAAGTTATCATTACCGCTATCAAAGTCGGTATGACTTAAGGTGATATGTTCTGAGGACTGCTCCGTTTTGGCCGTTTGGTCAGGTGCTAAGTGACCACGCTGCGTTTTCATTTTATCAGCGGTCTGCCACGTGCGAATAATGACCTCTCCTACGCGCCCCATCGCTTGCGAGTCGCTGCTCATCATGGAGATGGCGCCCATATCTTGCAAAATGTCCTCAGCAGCAATAGTCTCGCGGCGGATACGACTCTCAGCAAAAGCCACATCCTCGGCGATGGCTGGGCTTAAGTGGTGACAGACCATAAGCATGTCGAGGTGTTCATCGATGGTATTGACCGTAAAGGGACGCGTCGGATTGGTTGATGACGGCAAGACATTAGGCTCACCAATGGCCTTTAGGATATCTGGCGCATGACCACCGCCTGCGCCTTCGGTGTGAAAGGTATGGATGCAGCGCTCTTTAAAGGCAGCTAACGTGCTATGCAAATAGCCACTTTCATTTAACGTATCGGTATGGATAGCGACTTGCACATCGTACTCTTCAGCCACACTCAAGCAATTATCAATAGCCTGCGGTGTTGAGCCCCAGTCTTCATGCAGTTTTAGACCGATAGCTCCCGCTGCAACTTGTTCGATAATAGGCTCAGGTAAGCTAACGTTACCTTTACCAAGCAGCCCAATGTTCATAGGAATAGCATCGCTGGCTTTTAGCATACTTTGAATATGATAAGCGCCTGGCGTACAAGTGGTGGCTAGAGTGCCTTCGGCAGGCCCAGTACCGCCGCCAAGCATGGTGGTGACTCCAGACATCAAGGCCGTTTCACATTGCTGGGGAGCAATAAAGTGAATGTGACTGTCAATACCACCAGCGGTTAGGATTTTGCCTTCTCCAGCGATAATCTCAGTCGCTGCGCCAATCGGCAGAGTCACATTGGGCTGAATATCAGGGTTGCCGGCTTTGCCAATACCGCTAATGCGACCCTCTTTGATAGCCACGTCGGCCTTATAAATACCGGTATAGTCAACAATCAAAGCATTGGTGATAATGGTGTCGGCTACTTGACTACCAAGCAGCTGTGATTGGCCCATGCCATCACGGATGACCTTGCCGCCGCCAAACTTCACCTCCTCACCGATACTGACGCTACACGTATTAGGACGCTGGTCGATGTGGCTGGTCAAATCATACTCCACTTCAAGCCATAAGTCGGTATCGGCCAAGCGCACTTTGTCGCCTGTGGTCGGGCCAAAGTGCTCGGCATGGATGCGTCTATCCACGCGTTTTTGCGAGGTGTGTGGCGTGCTCTTGATATCGGCCGCTCCCATCACTTTACCTGCAAAACCATAGATGTGCTGACGACCTGCGATGGCAACCAGCTCTACTTCGCGCGCTTGCCCCGGCTCAAAGCGTACCGCAGTTCCGGGTACGATGTTGAGACGGTAGCCAAGCGTGGGTTCTCGATCAAAGCTTAATGCCTCGTTGACCTCAAAGAAGTGATAATGCGAGCCGATCTGAATGGGACGGTCACCTGTATTGACGACCTCTACGCTTTGCACGCAGCGACCTGCATTTAGGGCCATATCACCTGCTTTGATTCTATATTCGCCTGCTTTTATCTTTTTATTTTTGCTCATTTTTGTCATCCTTCATTGTTCTATAGGTCTTACTAGACAATAGGGTTGTGTACGGTCACAAGTTTGGTGCCATCAGGGAAGGTGGCTTCGACTTGTACATCGTGAATCATCTCAGCAATACCGTCCATGACATCATCAGTTGAGAGATAAGTCGCGCCTTCACTCATTAGCTGCGCTACGGTTTTGCCATCGCGGGCGCCTTCCATAAGCAGCATACTGATATAAGCGATGGCTTCTGGATAGTTGAGCTTGACGCCGCGCTCTTTACGACGTTCAGCGACCATGCCGGCGGTAAATAGCATGAGTTTGTCTTTTTCGGTAGGGGTTAGTTGCATCGGATTATCCTTAATAGCCTTAATAATGAGTGGTCATATTATTTGTTTATTTACTTAACACATTAGGGCGTGTCCCTAATTCAAGCGTTTATGACTAAATGGGCTAAAAATGGCTAAATCTTTGGCAAACGGTGTCAAGTAGCTGGTCAATATCTTGATATTACCTGCGCTATTTTCCTTGTTTGCCTTTAATTTATCTCATTTTTATCACCATTTTTAAAATAGGGACACGCCCTAGTCACATCGCTGTTGATCAATAGAGTCTATTGTCAAAAGCTATCGCTTTAGAATAGGTCAGAATTAAAAACTAAGTGTCCCAAATCCTTGGTCGATGCGGCTCAAGCGCATACCATTTGCGCCTGATAAGCTCGCGGGCTTGGTAAAAGGCTTCAAAACAAGCTCGTACATCAGACCCTAGGTAGCGACAATTGATCCCTTGATAGTTGTGCGTACAATAAATGGGTAGCGACTGTTTATCGGTAAGACTGCGTATCTCGCTGATCGTCTCATCTAAATACTGTCCCAGCTTTAATGGGTTGTTTTGTAGCTCTGCTTCAATGGTATCAATGCTGGGTATGGCCCAAAACGAGCCATGCACGTGCTGATTATTTAGCCCGAGTGCTGAGGTAAACCAGCGGGTATCGGCCTGCTGCGCGGTATGCTCTTTGACCAATAACACGTTATCTCGCCATATCTCTAAACGATTGGCATAGTGACCATGAGCAAAAGTCTCTCGGTACGCTTGACGACCAAACACGGCGATATCCCAAGTGAGCAAACTGGCGGTTTGGGTTAAATAAAAGCGGTTAGTAGCGTTAGAGACAGAGTGATCGTAATAAATGCTCTCTTGGGGCAGCCACTCAAGGATAGCGTGGTCATCGAGGTAGGCGCTGATATGTTGTACGGCCTCAACCGTAGCGCTTAATAAGCGCTTATCAAGCAAAGTGCTGCTACTGCTGTCTATAGGCTGACTTGGTTTGCTACATTTTTGTGCTTCGCCATAATGCGCTTGGCGCTGCGCCTGTCGTTGCCCGTACCATTTGCCCGCGCCTGGGGTAGTAATCACCGCGTGACTATTGGCCTCTAGCTTGTACTCCAGTGTTAAGCGGTCATCATCCGCGATACCAGCGGGAGGATATAACACATAGATATGACAAATCCCTGCTTGGTGATCAGGCTCAGGATACAGTGCGCGTTGTACCATCAGTGCCCCAGTATGGGCACGGTGATACAGCCGAGTTTTTGCCGCGTCAGCTGTATGGTCAAAATAAAGATGTAGCGTAGATTGCCAAGTCAAAATAAAATGTTCCTTTTGAGACGTATGCTATTAAAAAAGCTCTTTTAAAAGCATTCTTGAAAAAGTATGCTTTTAGATGGCTACCAATTCTTGAATGCGGTTGTTTGCCATATCCTCTCCTGCGCCCTGAGCGACCACTTGTCCGCGTGAGAGCACAGTGTAGTTATCCGCCAGCTCCTCTGCAAATTCATAGAACTGCTCAACCAGTACAATCGCCATATCCCCTTGATAGCCTAAATCCTTAATGACCCGTCCGATATCCTTGATAATTGAGGGCTGGATGCCTTCGGTAGGCTCATCGAGTACCAGCACGCGCGGCTCTGAGGCCAGTGCGCGTGCGATTGCCAACTGCTGCTGCTGACCTCCTGACAGATCGCCGCCGCGCCGGTGCTTCATCTCATCGAGTACCGGAAAGATGTCGTATAAGTGTTTGGGAACGCGCCCCGCTTTGCTGCGGGAGAACTTGGCCATACCGATCAAAATATTTTCCTCTACCGTCAGTGTTGAGAATATATCGCGCCCTTGGGGCACGTAAGCGAGTCCGGCGCGCACGCGCTGCTCAGGAGTGAGCTTACTGATGTCTGTACCATCGAGGACAACCTGTCCTGACTTGATTGGGAGTATGCCCATCAGACATTTAAGCAAAGTGGTTTTGCCAACGCCGTTACGCCCGAGTATTACACTGCACTCGCCAACCGGCGCAGTAAATGACACGTCACGCAAAATATGACTGCCGCCGTAGTACTGATTGATTGCCTTAACGTCTAGCATAGAGGCTCCTATGTTTAAATGGTTTTAAGCAGTAAAAGTCAAGCCGTTAGCGTCCAAGATAGGACTCAATGACCGCCTCATTTTCTTGCACCTCAGCTAAAGTACCTTCGGCTAAAATAGCCCCTTGGGCAAGTACCGTGACCTTTTCACTAATGGTATCAATAAAGCTCATATCGTGCTCGACGACGATTAAGGTATGATTTTGTTTGAGGCGCAGACATAGCTCAGCGGTGTGCTCGGTTTCAGCGTCCGTCATACCAGCGACTGGCTCATCGAGCAAGATAAGCTTAGGACTTTGCATCAGCAGCATACCAATCTCCAACCACTGCTTTTGCCCATGCGAGAGGAGGCCTGCGGGCAGGCGGGTTTTGTCTGTCAAGCGAATCTGCTCAAGAGTCGCCTCAAGTGTGTTTCGAGTATCGGCATCAAGCCTACGGCGCAAACTGCCCATTACGCGTTTGTCCTTGGGCGCGGCAAGCAGTAAATTATCGAGCACGCTAAAGTTCTCAAACACCGTCGGTTTTTGAAACTTGCGCCCGATACCCGATTCTGCGATTTGTTCTGTTGACATAGTCGCCAGATTATAGGTTTGCCCAAAGAACACGCTACCTTCGGTAGGACGGGTTTTACCGGTTATCACATCCATCAAGGTTGTTTTGCCCGCGCCATTAGGACCGATAATACAGCGCAGCTCTCCTTCTTCGATGTACAAGGACAAGTTGTTCAGCGCCCGAAATGAGTCAAACCAGACGCTCACTTCCTCTAAATAGAGCGCAATACCGTGGCTAAAGTCTGCGCCGCGAGTCTTAGGGTGACTCAAACCGTCGCTGTGGTCGTCATTGTAGTCGTATTCATCAAGCGCCTGAGCTGTCATAGCTAGCGACCTCTTAGGCGCTTTATTAGGTAAATTGCTAGACAGCTTAGAGACAAGCGATGTTGATAAATGATTATTGAGCATCAGATTTTTCCTTTTTAAAGCGTCCAAGCAGACCAATAATGCCGTTTGGTAAAAATAGGGTGACAACGACGAACAGACTGCCAAGTATTAATAGCCAGACCTCAGGGTAGGCGACGGTAAAGTAAGTCTTGAGCGCGTTGACTACGCCTGCGCCTAAGATGGCACCGATAAGATTACCGCGGCCACCAGCAGCGACCCACACGGCCATCTCAATGGAGTTAATCGGGTTCATCTCGCCAGGATTAATGATGCCCACTTGCGGGACGTACAGCGCCCCTGCGATACCAGCGATAACCGCTGATAGCACCCATGCCGATAGCTTGTACCAAAGCGTGCGATACCCTAAGTACTGCAAGCGGTTTTCACTATCGCGAATAGCGCCAAGCACGCGCCCGTAAGGCTGACCCATCAAATAACGCAGGCCAGCATAAGATAGCAGTAGTGCCAGTGCGGTCACAAAGCACAAGGTAGCGCGCGTGGAGGCGGCAGTAATGTCGTAGCCCAAAAGAGTGGTAAAACCGGTAAAACCATTGTTGCCACCAAAGCCTGTCTCATTACGAAAGAACAGTAAGGCCGCCGCGTACGTCATAGCTTGGGTAATAATCGAGAAGTACACGCCTTTTATTTTTGAGCGAAAAGCAAAGAAGCCAAAGATAAAGGCAACGATACCTGGCACCAATAGCACCAAAGCGCTCGCCCACCAAAAGTGCTGCGTCCCTGCCCAATACCACGGCAGCTCAGTCCAGCTCAAAAAGCGCATAAAATCAGGGATACCGTCGCCTGCGGTCTCGCGCGTGAGGTACATACCAAAGGCATAACCGCCAAGCGCAAAGTACAGCCCATGCCCTAAGCTCAAAATACCCGCGTACCCCCAGACTAAATCTAGGGCCAGCGCCACCATCGCTAGCGCCATAATCTTACCAATAAGGGTAATCCAGTAAGCGGAGAGGTGAAAAGGAGAGGTGATAGGCAGCAGATGCAGCCACGGTACGATAAGTAATAGCAAAAAGCATAAGCCGATAAATACAGCGCTGCGCGGGGTATCAGATAATAATGTGATGATTCTCATAGCCTTCTCCTTAATCAACAAAACGGCCTTTTAGTGCAAATAAACCTTGTGGCCGCTTCTGAATAAACAGAATCACAAGAACCAGTAATACAATTTTGGCGAGCACCGCGCCAATACCAATCTCAAGCACCGTACCACTGACGCCTAAACCTAAAGAGGCGAGTACTGCGCCCCATACTTGACCGACACCGCCGACGACGACAACTAAGAACGCGTCGATGATATACGTCTGACCTAAGCTGGGTCCGACGTTGCCGACTTGCGCGAGTGCGCAGCCTGCCAATCCTGCCAGCCCCGAGCCAAGCCCAAAGGCCAGCATATCGATGCGCGCAGAGGAGATACCAACCGCGCGTGCCATCTGCCGATTTTGCGTTACCGCGCGTACAAATAGCCCAAAGCGCGTTTTGTTAAGTAAATACACCAATAGCAGCAGAATAATGACCGTAAAGCCGATGATAGCGATGCGGTTATAGGGAAGGGCAAGGCTTGCAGACACTTGATACGCGCCGCTAAGCCATGAGACATTGCTGACCTCAACGTTTTGCGCGCCAAACACCATGCGTATCAGCTGCATCAAAATTAAACTGATACCAAACGTCGCCAGTAGGGTCTCAAGCTCACGCCCATAGAGCGGACGGATCACGATACGCTCGATGACCATACCGATCACAGCGCTAACCAAAAACGCACTGGGTATCGCGGCGAGTAAGTACCAGCTTGCCATCTCAGGCAGATAGGCTTGAAATAGGTTTTGCACCACATAAGTGGCGTACGCGCCAATCATAATCAGCTCGCCATGTGCCATATTGATGACGCCAAGCAGCCCAAAGGTAATTGCAAGCCCTAGCGCTGCTAGTAGTAAGATACTGGCGGTACTAAGACCGGTGAACAGATGCCCCGACCATGTGCTGATCGAGATGCGCTGCTCAATACTTGCTTCAGCCGCCAGCAACGCCGTCTCAAGATTAGGATCAAGATTGTCGTTTGCCAACGCCTGTTTGACATCGATTAACACCTGCGGGCTATCGCTGTCAGCGAGCACGTCAAGCGCGGCGATTTGGGTAGCCACATCGCCATCGCGAAAATTTAGCCTCGCCTGCAAGGTACTAAGCGCGGCGCTCACCTCCGCGTCATCTTCGCGCACGGCTGCTGCGCTGACGATTGCAGGATCTATTTGTTCGATGTTATCAGCAAGGATACTCACCGCTTGCAAGCGCTGCGCCGGATCGTCTGAATCCAGCTTCACTTTTGCTTGCCCAAACACCAGTGCGGAGCGCAGGGCATTAGTCAATGTTACTTGCGCCAGATCGCTTGGCCATTCGTCCGTCAGATCTCTATCAGGATAGGTAAACAGCTCGTCATCAGCGTTTAGCAAATAAGTTTGCCCACCGTTGCCTTGATACAGCTCATCATTATCAATCAGCTCAACTAACGTATCGAGACTCTCAGCGGAGCCTGGCCACTGACCCAGCATCGCTTGGCGCTGACTAAAGTCTGCAGCCACAAACTGCTCAATGGCATCGCCCTGATTGTTAATTGGACTGGTAACTGGACTGGTAACTGGACTGGTAAGCGCGGCAGGCGTAGTCAAAGACTGCGCATTTTGCGTAAGCAAACTCTTATCATCGCTGGCAAGATTAGAGGTGGTCGCTACTGTATTGGCAGGAGAATGACTATCTACTGCGGTGTCGTCAGCCGAAGCGGGAAGCGGGGTTAAAGCGAGCATAAATGCTAAGCAAAGAAGCACAAATGATAGACTAAGACTAACAGCACTAAAGGCCTTGTTAAAGCCGCTAGCCTGCGCGTCATATATAAAAGCATATATAAAAGAGGGATAAGGCGACATAGTGGAATCCTTTTTTATAATCAACACTCCTCCAACCCTGCCAAGCTAGCCTATAGCTTGGCGGGACTATCAAGGTTTGCTGATATTGATACCAATAAGAAAGTAAAGCTTAGGATAATCCTTACTTAGGAATGTATTGGCTCCACGGTGAAGCTTGGATAACCTCGGGTGTCTTATAGACCACATCAAATTGACCATCGGGGCGAATCTGACCGATCATGACCGGTTTCCACAAGTGATGGTTCTCTGCATCCATCTTTAGCGTATAGCCTGAAGGAGCAGCAAAAGTCTGACCGCCCATACTGATACGGACTTTGTCCACATCTGTGCTACCCGCGTCCTCCACCGCCTGCTTCCACATATTGATACCGACGTAGGTGGCCTCCATAGGGTCGTTAGTGACGACATTCTCGGCATTGGGTAAGTTGTTATCGAGCGCATACTGCTTGTACTTTTTGGTAAAGTTGTTATTGGTTGGGTTTTTGACCGACATAAAGTAGTTCCATGCCGCTAAGTGCCCTTGCAGCGCGCTAGTATCGATACCGCGTAGCTCCTCTTCACCAACTGAGAATGCCATGACTGGAATATCAGCGGCGTCAATACCTTGATTACCAAGCTCGCGATAAAAAGGCACGTTGGAGTCGCCGTTGATGGTCGATATGACTGCTGTCTTTTTGCCCGTGGCGAAGTTTTTGATATTAGAGACAATGGTTTGATAATTGCTAAAGCCAAATGGCGTGTACTCTTCCATAATGTCGCTATCGGCAACGCCTTTAGACTGTAAAAAAGCGCGTAGTATCTGGTTGGTGGTACGAGGATAGACATAATCTGTGCCTAATAATACAAAGCGCTCAGCGCTACCACCTTCAGGACTCATCAAGTATTCAACGGCAGGAATAGCTTGCTGATTGGGCGCAGCACCAGTATAAAAGATATTTTCGGACTGCTCTTGACCTTCGTACTGCACCGGATAAAACATCAAGCCATTGAGCTCTTCAACAACGGGCAATACCGACTTACGCGACACTGAGGTCCAGCCCCCAAAGATGACATCTACTTCATCTTGTGTGAGGAGCTGGCGCGCTTTTTCAGCAAATAACGGCCAGTCAGAGGCAGGGTCAACGACGACAGGCTCTAACTGCTTGCCGAGTACCCCGCCGTTGGCATTAATCTCCTCAATCGTCATTAGCGCGGTGTCCTTTAGCGAGGTTTCAGAGATGGCCATCGTCCCTGATAAAGAGTGCAAAATACCGACTTTAATAGTATCGCCATTAGCCGCCGCTGCGCTTTGAGTGGTGGTATCGCTAGCTGTCGTCTCCGAGCTCGTCTCGGCTGGCTTTTGACAGCCAGCAAGGCTCAAACTACCTACAACGGCAAGCGCCACTATAGATAAGCGTGAGGTCAATCGTAAGTCGGTACGAGGGGCGCTATTCAGTGTGGTAGCGGTAGCAAGGGTCGGCAATAAAGACATAAACTTCTCCAAAAAGAGTAAAATAGCAACAAGGTGAGTCAATCAATGGCTTTGACTGTTTTACTATTTTTATTACTTCAATATCTATGCCAGCCAAAAATATAGAAAATTGCACCACTGTGGTTCTTTATTGAGTAAGAAGCCTTCTTTTTTTGCACCAAAATAGACCTATAGGCTCCTATGCACCACGATGGTTTATGAATACTTGTGAATAAAAGCCATTGTTTCCTTAAGGGGCTAAAACTGGGCAGAACAAATGTGTTGGAGGGGTAAGGAGTTCTACTGTCTTGATAAGTCTAAATATCAAAATAGAAGGTTTAAGTTGGTAAAGAAGCGCTGTTGACAGGTTCAGTTAATTGTAATTCGGCAATAAAAAACCCTTATAGCTCAAGGCGTATAAGGGGTAATCATTAAGAGCTTTTATTTTGAACAACAAATTTAACAACTTATATAGCGTTATAAACTCACCATCCTCTCAATATTAGTTGTTATATCACAAGCAACCTGCTTTAATAAATTTTTCTTCATGTCATAGTTGTCGATAATAGTTAAAGGGGCTGTAGTAGATAAGCACTATGCTAGACTACTTCTATGAAGATAACCCGTTGTAAACTCAGTAAAAAAGCACAGAGACGACTGTTAGAGTTTTTCACAGCTGAAGTGACTGCTAGAACAGCCGCAGATTTGCTCAATATTCAGCCTAACACTGCTGCACTTTTTTATCATAAAATAAGACTTGTCATAGATTACCATCTCTCATTAGAAACTGATGAACTTTTTGATGGTGAGGTCGAATTAGATGAAAGTTACTTTGGCGGCGTACGCAAAAGCAAAAGAGGTCGCGGGGCTGCTGGCAAAACCGCCATATTTGGTATTCTAAAACGAAACGGTAAGGTGTATACCATTGTCGTAGCAGACACCAAACAGACTACCCTAATGCCTGTTATTAAGCGTAAAATCAAGCCTGACAGCTTTGTTTATACGGATAGCTATCGAAGTTACAACGCATTAGATGTGAGCGAGTTTAAACATTTCAGAGTCAATCACTCTATAGAGTTCACTTGCGGTAAAAACAATCACATCAATGGCATTGAGAACTTCTGGAATCAGTCTAAACGAACTCTAAGAAAGTATAATGGGATCGATAAGAAGAACTTCCATTTATTTTTAAAAGAGTGTGAGTTTAGATTTAACTATGGTTCACCATCTAATCAGCTGAAAACCTTGAGAAAATGGTGTGATATTTAATCCTTATCTACTACAGCCCCAAAATTAATTAATCAATCTATGTATCAACCTAGAAAATAAAACACTAGGTTGTTCGCTATACTTGTCTATAAAGAATAATATAGGCAAGCTGTCATGACGATTTTTCAGAACAATAACGATTCAAATCCTACTCAATTCATAGCTAAAGCCTGTGCCATTACTTTTCAAGGTAATGCTAGTAATGGATTACAACAAGATGCGTTTTTCTTTTTAGATCACTGGTATCAAGAGGACTTAGGGGTGATGGCAGTGACGTCAGTGCAAGCGCCATTTTGTCTTGCGGTATCGGATGGCGTTGCCAGCTCTAATCAGTCGCAGCACTGCTCAAAGGCAGTGGTCAAAGCAATTAAAGCGCTATGGGATGACAAACAAGCAAACGTCCAAAGCATGACCTCAGATCATATCTATAAACAACTGAGCCAAACCAAACATACCAAAAAACGCTATGGCGCTGCGGCAACCCTCGCTATGATCGTCGGGACACTAGACGACAATAAATCAATTAATATAGATATTACCCATGTCGGTGATAGTCGTGTATACAAGCTGGGCAAAGAGGCGAAAGAGTGGCAGTGCTTAACTCGCGATCATAACTTATTAAATGAGCTAGTCGATGAGCAAGCCCGTACAGAAGGTCGTCAAGTCAATTTTGATGAGTACAATCGCACAGATATGGCAGGCAGCTTATATAGCATTACCGAATGCTTTGCACTAGCAGTAGATAGCGATGATCCAAGTAGCGAGCCGCCAAAGAGCGACAAGCGAACAATCACAGTGCAAGCAGGTGATAGCCTTGTCATTTGTACTGACGGTATTCATGATTTAGTATCGTGCTACGAGTGGTCACTTATCGATAATCAAACGGATTTACAAGGATGGCTACAGAAGCTTATGCAGCAAGTATACGACTCGGATGGCAATGCTTATGATAATGGCACAGCTATTGTGGTACGGTTTGACTAGATACTGATAGGAAACACGTTGTTTATTAGTTATTTGCCCATTCTGCAATAGAGCGAGTTTGTTATGCTTAATCACTCAATAGCAACTTATAACAAGTCAGAACGCCTATTTGCGCTCTATCAATTTCTGCCGCGGGATAAAGCCAACGCAATGTCCCTAACAGAGTTAATGAGTGTCTATGGCGATAATCCTGAACGCTACGCAAATGAGCGTAAAAACTTAGAAAACGATCTGAGTCGTCTCAATCAAATATTTAACGATATTTTTTATAGTCAGGCTTTGGTCAGAGAGCCAGTGTGGGGTCAGAATATTAGCGGACAAACGGCACGGTTTTATATTGAGCCAAGCTTTAGTATCGATGTCATTAATGAGCAAACGGTGTTCTTTTGGCAGATGCTTGATAAATATACGGCAAACTATTTACCAACGTCTTTTAAGCAAAGTATTAGCGATAAGTTGAACCAGTTAGATCGTCAAGATAAGACCAGCTTCAATCAAAGCAAGCTGGGGCAGTGGCAAGATCATCTCATTACCCTGTCGAGTATCGTACAAGCACCAAAGCTTGATAGTGGGGTGCTGGCTAGCATCCATCAGGCGTTATTACAAAACCGTCAACTGCAAATCAGCTATCAAAAAAAATGGGACGATAGCGTGAGTGAAAAACGAATCTATCCGCGTGGTTTGGTCTTTATCGATAACATGATGTACCTGACTGGCTTTTATCCGGTAGAGGATCATATTGATGACAATGTCTTGTTGAAGGCGCACCGTAACTTTGCAGTCAATCGCATTACCGAGGCAGTAGTCATAGACAGGCGAATACCTGACTGGGTAGGGCGTGACGTTTTTACATTAGAAAGTTTGCAGAAGCTAGGTAAGCTAGAGTTTGGTGAAAATATTGAAATCAATTTGGTTTTAAAAGTGCAGAAATATGCCTGTCAGCACCTCTATGAGCGGCCGTTATCATCTACTCAAACGATTACGGTTATCGATGACACTTGGAATGAAGTGCGCGCAACGGTTGCTAATACGCAGCGTTTGCAAGATTGGTTAGTGAGCATGTCGCAATTGGCAGTGGTGATTGAGCCTGCTCAGTTAAAAGAGGTTATTTTAGAGCGCCTAGAAAGTGGGATAGCGCTTTACAACAATGATTAATAGAGTTATTTAATAAGGAACCAGATATGACAGCAAATAGTACTTCTAACTGTAGTGAGTCTCTAACAAATAATATTGCTCAAGAAGCTGATAACAAGCTTCAGAAAAAGCGAGTAACCTTTACCGCGCTATACAAGCCGCATGAAGAGATATCCGTTTTATCTGAGGTTGGGTTAATTGTTATCGAAGACGGCTGGGATGAGGAGTCATTACTAGCGTTAAAACAACAAGCAGAACTCGGCACATTATTTGCTATACAAACCACAGATCAGCAGATTGAGAAGTTCGAGATTATAGATCGTATGATTATTTGCACAGCCGATGAAGTCGAGCAAGTGGTAAGCGTTTTTCAATCAGTATTACCGTATCAAGGTTTTATAGCCATTGATTATAGAGATATTAAAAAACCCTGGGAAGCTGACAAAGCTGCCAGATATGTACAGACTAAGGTGACGGGCATGCCAAGCGCAAAACTACTGGAATATGCCGTTAATCAACTGCTAAAACAAATTCCTAAAAGTCTTAATATTAAGTCTATGGTACTTAATATGGAAAGTGGTCATAAGATATCACAGGATGAATTTTCTGGTGTACCAGATATTATTGATAGCCGAATTTCTGATGATGCAGAAGTGTTTCACGGCTCAAGAGTCACTGATAAGCCTAACTACTATAAGTTAGAGGCGATATATGTGGCAGGTTAGCGAGGCACTAAGTATAGACTAGAGCAAGCATGAGAATATTTGTAGATTGATATTATTTGCTTTACTAGTAGGGAATAATAGTTTGCTTGAGCAATTACTAGATCAGTCTTTTGCAGGTAATAATGATACCTATATAGCTAAAACATCAAAATATCAGTGGATCGTAGTTTTAATAGATATGATTTAACAAGTCTTAATAGGAGGTATAAATATGAGCGCAGTACAAGGTTTGATTGATGAGGTTAGTCAAAAGGTAAGAGCGCTACAAACCGCGCAAGCACTCTATAGTCGACAGCTTGCGCCAAACTTCAACACTTTTGACTATATAAATACGGATGAATTAGGGCTTAGCCGAATACTCGCTGACCTGCTCAACCCACAAGGTGGCCACGCTCAAAAAGCTGATTTTTTACGTTTATTTATTCAGTATTGCTTACCTAGTATATATAAAGATGCTCATTGGCAATCGTTTGTAGAGCACATTGAACAAACTAAGGTCATTATAGAAGAGACAACGCGGGTAAGTGAGACCTCTCGGCGTATGGATATTTATCTACAATGCCGGGTAGGAGATGACAGCTACGGCATTTGTATTGAAAATAAGCCTTACGCAACAGATCAGTTTGAGCAAATAAAAGATTATGCTCAAGAGCTTAAAAATAGAAGGCTTACGCAGTGGCATATTGTTTATCTTAACGAAAACAGTGAAACTCCAGATGAATATAGTAGACCTCTTGCAAAAGTAGCAGAGGGAATTAAAATAAGAAGAACATTCATCGTTGTCTAAGAACCATGCCAAACAT
>NZ_JBEOPC010000011.1:0-86139 GCF_040309765.1 Psychrobacter sp. TB20-MNA-CIBAN-0197 | reverse complement strand
TGAAACATCGTTGCGCCAATGGTAGTGTGGCTCCGGCCATGTGAGAGTAGGTCATCGTCAGCTCT
The DNA here is from genome assembly GCF_040309765.1 of Psychrobacter sp. TB20-MNA-CIBAN-0197. Classification (NCBI taxonomy): domain Bacteria; kingdom Pseudomonadati; phylum Pseudomonadota; class Gammaproteobacteria; order Moraxellales; family Moraxellaceae; genus Psychrobacter; species Psychrobacter sp. TB20-MNA-CIBAN-0197. The sequence continues at coordinate 86,074 of NZ_JBEOPC010000011.1, read as the reverse complement.
CTATTCCTAAAAGCCCCCAACATATAAGTGTTGGGGGCTTTTTTTATATCCTATCTGAGTTTCGCTTTATTATTTACCAATGTTAACTAAAAAAATATTAGATAATCGGGCATCGTTTACAATCTAATATCATATAGATATAATTATTTTTAGTTGTTAGCAGTTTTCATTGGTAGATATCTATTGCACATTACTGAAATATTATTAATTACAATATCAAGATTACCTCTATTACTACAGGAAATAATATAATGACAGAACAAGTAAGTTGTACTGAGTGCGATAAAGAATATGATGGTTTAGAGTTCTCTTCCTGTCCTGATTGCGCAGAAGAAGAAGTTATATTTTGTGATGAATGTGGGCATGAGATTTTCTCAGAAGAAGAAGATTGTTCGTATTGTGATGAATGGGTAGTTCCTGAGGGAACCGAATGCGAGTTTTGCGAAGCAATAGCTACACGTTATGTCCAAGATCATCCAGTATGTGACGAACACTATGATGATGCTTATCCTATCGATTAAGTGAAATTTATGTTAGTTATCACTATTTATAAAGAATAATAGCCTATCCTGAGGTATTGATTCATTACCTAATACTATATTAATTAATCAAACTGAAGTATGAAAATTAGACAAGTTATAAATAAATATTAAATAGAGCGTAATGAAGTTAGTAGATGAAATTATTGAAATATTAAGCTCTGATAATGGTATTTTAAGCAATGCTCTAATCAAAACTAAGGTTCTTCTTCATAAGATGGGACATAAAGAATTAGTTATGTGGGTGAATAAAGAATTGAATGGATACAGCCAAGATGATGAATTACCTGATTACCGCATTATTCCAGCCCAAGTCGTGTTTCTGCAACAAATGGAGCTTACACAGTAAATTCGCACCCAATTCCTATGAATCATCTAGATAGAGAGTTTAAACATTCGTTAGAGGAAGCTAAAATAGATTATTCACTAGCTACCATTGAGAGAATGGTGATTGATAGCGATGATGTCATGCTTCATAGGCCATTGCCAATGGAGCTTAATGGATTGCTTGGAGAAGGTTTGGTCAATTCATATATAGTTCAAAGAGCATGGTCTGAAATACCAATAGCTAGTGTTTCAAATATTTTAATGCAGGTAAGATCACGTCTGCTAGATTTTGTTCTTGAGTTAAATTCTGAGTTTTCTGATATAGAATCTGACAAGGAACTAAAGGAAGCAGTTGGGAAATTCGACGCTTCAAACCTTTTTAACAATGCTATATTTGGAGATAATGTAACAATATTATTAGGCTCAGAAAATACTCAAAAAGTAACGAACAGCATCATAAAAAATGATTTTGAGGCTTTGTCTAAAGTTTTACAGGAAAATGGAGTTGATAAAAGTGACGTCGACTTGCTTAAAGATGCTATTGATAGTGATCAAAGTTTTTCTGTAACTGAAAAAGATAAATTTGGTCCTTCAGTCAAATCTTGGATGGAGTCAATGTTATCTAAAGCAATTAATACAAGTTGGCAGATTGAGTTAGGCGTAGCTGGAAGTTTGCTTGCTACAGCTTTGAATAATTATTATGGTTTGATTACATAAAAAAAGCCCATATTAGCAAATAATACGGGCTTTCACATTTAATAGAGTAGTTAACAAACTAGCCTAACCACTAAGCCCCTTCACCAAACTTACCACTTTGGAAATCAGTGACCGCTTGCATGATTTCTTGCTGACTGTTCATGACAAAGGGGCCATATTGCACAATCGGCTCGCGTAGTGGGCGACCCGTGATTAAGATCACTTTGGTATCCTCACTACTATCAGCAGTAATGGTAACGCCATCGGCATCTTCGTCATTTTTTAAGATAGCCATGGTTTTATTCGGCACGGTTTCGCCTTCGATATCTACCGTACCACGATAGACAAAGGTAAACGCATTGTGATCGGCTGGAATGGCTTGGCTAAAGCTCGTTCCTGCTGGTAGATGAATATCTAAATACGTCGGCTCAGTAATGTCGCGGGTGACTGCACCTTCTACGCCATGCGATCTACCCGCGATTACCGTAACGTCTACGCCATCTTCAGTTGTGTATTTAGGCAAGTCCTCACTTTGGAAATCTTTATACCAAGGGTCATGCATTTTATCTTTGGCAGGTAGATTAAGCCACAGCTGAAAGCCTTCCATCGCGCCGTCTTCTTGTTCCGGTAGCTCTGAATGGATCACACCGCTCGCCGCTGTCATCCACTGCACGCCGCCGTTCTGTAATAGCCCTTCGTTACCCGCGCTATCACGATGACGCATACGGCCTGTAATCATATAAGTAATGGTTTCAAAGCCGCGATGCGGGTGATTGGGGAACCCTGCGACATAATCATCTGGATTGTCACTTTTGAAGTTATCTAGCATCAAGTACGGATCGAGGCGCTGTTGCAGCTGCTGCGTCAGTACGCGAGTTAATTTAACACCAGCGCCGTCTTGGGTATCGACTCCAGCAAAAAGCTGCTCGATTTGACGCGATTGGGTCACAATATCTTTTTTACTATTCGCTACAGTATTATTCATTATTCTTTCCTGATTTTTTAATATCTGTTGGTGAGCATTGATTTATTACTCTTAGCTATTTATTTGAGGCCAAGGGGATATATTTCAATATTATTATATAGTTTATTTTAATAAATAATAATGATAATTAAGTGTTATTTAATAAATTATCAGTACAAAAGGGATTACTATTAAAGAGTTGCCAATAATAAAAATCTTACTTACCTACTGAGGTTTAATTGCTAAACTGATGAGCATTAACCAATACCATGCTTAGAATAGAGAACGGATAATATGGCAGTCGATTTAACCAATACTTTAATAGTGGCTATATCAGCGACAGCATTGTTTGATTTAACGGAGTCTGAGAACCACCTTTTACAGCTACTACAGCAGCGCCCTGACGAGGCAGTAAAGGATTTTCGCGATTATATGGCGAAGCGTGAAGATCAGCCATTAGATAGTGGTGCAGGATATCCATTAATCAAAGCGCTGCTGAATCTAAATAATTACTGTAACGACTGTCTATCAGCGGATTTAACGACCGAGTCGCCACTTGTGGAAGTCGTCATCGTCTCAAAGAGCAGTCCTGATACTGGCATTCAAGTGCTCAATGCCATTCGTGACAACGGTTTGAATATTTCACGTTCCGCCTTTGTATCCGGAAGTCCTGTCGCTCCATATATCAAAGATTTTAATGTCGATCTGTTTTTGACGACCAACCGTGAGGACGCTCAGCAAGTCGCCGATGCCAACATTTGCGCTTGTGCGATATTGGATGCCACTCCAGTCAATACTTACGAGCTGGATACCGATCAGCTACGCATTGCCTTCGATGGTGATGCGGTCTTATTTGACGACTCAGGGGAGCTATTGTATAAACAACAAGGCCTACAAGCTTTTCATGATAGGGAAGCTGAGATGATCGACTTACCGATCGAAAAGGGCCCTTATGCCGAGCTATTAATTAAGCTATCAAAGCTGCAGCAGCGCCTACCTGCCAAAGTGCATCACTGTCCGATTAAGATTGCTTTAGTGACGGCCCGCAATGCTCCTGCAGACCTGCGAGCGATAAAAACCTTGCGAGCTTGGGGCGTAGATGTGGATATGGCGTTCTTTTTGGGAGGGCTTGAGAAAACATCGGTGCTCAAAACCTTTGCCCCGCATATCTTCTTTGACGACTCTATAAAGCACATAGATGCGGCGCGGCGCTTTATGCCGACCGCTTTAGTCCCTTATCGTTCTACCTCGCTACTGCATGATAATAGCTATTTAGACTCCAGTGAGGTGGCGTCGACTTTGACCTTCAAGCCAACTGTGCAACCACTTTTTGCACTTAAGGTATGAGTCATTTCAGCTGGATACAATATAAAGTATTCTCACTGATGCTAACACTGTTTTGAAGGGTTATCAGTTAATGTTAAGAGGCAATCGATGAATTGGCAAGCTATACTATCTTTGGTTATAACACGCCTAAAGCAGGTCATAGGGCTATACGCTTTTGTATTGGTACCGATGTGGGGCATGTTTTTTCTGAATGAAAGCGTGCTATTTGGCTTATGGAATATCTTCGGTATTGTGCCGCGCACCCTAGATTTGGGTAGTATGATAGGCGTGATAGCGTCATGGACGATGCACGGTAATTTTGCTCATTTGATGGGCAATACTTTTATATTATTGCAGATATTGTTTTTGTTTGGGCTGTTTGAAAACAATGCTTATCGTACAATATTGAAGCTTATTGTCGCCTCAGGAGTGGCCACTTGGGTGATAGCATCACCCTTGACCATTCATATTGGCGCGTCGGGGTTATGTTTTGCGATGCTTGGCTATATGATAGGCGGCGCTGTTTTTGCACGGCGTTGGGGCTATTTGCTTGCTTGTATTGTGATGGGAGCAGGGTATTGGCTGACCATTAAACAAGGTCTAATGCCGCAGCCAGGGGTGTCTTTTGCAGCGCATTTCGGTGGTCTGTGCGCCGGATTACTAATAGGGGCCAACTCAAAGCACGCTTATAAAACGACTAAGCCGCTCTAAGCCAATTGGCTTGCAACAGCACGTGCCGCCTTTGTTGATAAAGCTCTTACGTCTGATCTGTGCAGACATTGATATATAATGGATCTTCTGTGCTTAATGGACGCCAGGCAGTCGTCTGCTTGACATGCTCATCGAGAGTCAGCTCGCTTGTCTTGTCTTGAAACACATAATCTGCGCGTGCAGGGGCAGCGCAGTTAATCACTTGCGGTATCTGCTGCACACTTCGACGTCTCTCAAACAAATATAAATTTACCAAGCGCATATCTGGATTATCTACGTGCATCGTAGCATTGCCGCTATCCGCCGCGATAAAACGCAGTATCTGCGGTTTTATATAAGACCAAGGACGAAACCATTCTGAGCTCTCGGCAGTTTTTACTACGGTTACGCCCTCAGGTAGCTTAGCGACTTGCTGATGGTACCAGTTGTACTCTTGATGAATCTGAAAACCAAAAATACCAATAGCGGCAAATAAAGGCACCAGCCATTTCGGCGCGCGCTTGCCTGCTATTTTGGTGAGATGAGTTATAACAAGGGCCAAACCTGCCATGCCAAAAGCGGCGGCTATGGTAGCGATAAACTCAAAAAGCATAGAACTTTCCTTAATGCGATCAGCACTGAATATAACCAAAACAGCTTAGAGAAAGTCTGTTTGTGCCAGTGCTAGTATAGTGATAAGCGAATAAAAAATCACTCACAAGCAGTTGCTGCCTGTGAGTGATAGATAAATAACCGATAGATTTCACTGTTTATACAATAGCTTAGTGGTCGATTGCGCCGCCAGCTCCACGCGGAGAACGTACGCTCTCTACTAGCTCTTGAATGTGCAGTGGTGGTGCTTTGGTTGCGTAAGACACCGCGAAGGCTACGGCAAAGTTCAGTATCGCACCGATAGCACCAAAGGATAATGGTGAGATGCCAAACAACCAGTACTCTGCAGTATCAGGGAAGTTCGCCGTACCACTAATGAAGAACCAACCTTTGAAGACAAAGATGTAAACTAAGGTTGTGAGTAGACCGGTGAGCATCCCGCAGATAGCGCCTAAGTTATTAATACGCTTAGAGAAAATACCCATCATCAGTACTGGGAACAAGGATGCTCCAGCAATACCAAAGGCAAGAGCAACCACCTGTGCTGCAAACCCTGGCGGATTGAGTCCGAGCCAAGTTGCGACGACAATGGCAACTGCCATAGAGATACGAGCGACTTGCAACTCGCCTTTATCGGTGATGTTTGGATTAAGATTACGCTTAATTAAATCATGACTGATAGCGGATGAAATCGCAAGGAGTAGGCCGGCTGCTGTCGATAGTGCAGCGGCAAGGCCACCTGCAGCGATCAGACCGATAACCCAAGGTGGTAGCTGCGCAATCTCTGGGTTAGCGAGTACTAAGATGTCATTGTTCACATCCAGCTCGTTACCTGCCCAGCCAGCATCAGCAAAACGTCCATCAAGTGCAGTATCGTTGGCAACACGAGCCTCTTCGACGGCTGTAGTAGCCGCGCCAACATCACCACCTTCGGTTTCGGCATTGGTTAAAGCCAGCTCCGCTGCGCCAAGGCCACTATCGTTATACATCTGAATGCGGCCGTCATTGTTGAGATCGTTGTACTTAATCAGTCCCGTATCTTCCCATGTACGCATCCAATCTGGACGTTGGTCATACTCTAAAGGTGCTTCTGCAACCCCTTGTGGATAGACCGTATCAATGAGGTTTAGACGAGCCATCGCACCTACCGCTGGAGCGGTAAAGTACAATAGCGAGATGAATACTAGTGTCCAACCCGCTGTCCAACGTGCATCGGCCACTTTAGGAACGGTGAAAAAGCGAATGATAACGTGCGGTAGGCCAGCTGTACCAATCATCAATGATAAGGTAAACAGCACCATATTGAGCTTGTTCGGGACGTCAGCGGTATAAGCGGTAAAGCCTAAGTCAGTGACGACTTGATCAAGCTTAGTTAAGATAGGAATGCCTGACTCAACATGGTTTGAGAACAAGCCTAGACCTGGGATTGGGTTACCGGTTAATTCTAGCGAGATAAAGACTGCTGGAATGGTATAAGCAATCATTAGCACCACGTACTGTGCTACCTGCGTGTAAGTAATCCCTTTCATACCGCCTAATACGGCATAGAAGAAGACAACGACAGCGGCGATGATCAGTCCGGTATCGTTTTCAACTTCTAAGAAACGAGAGAAAGCAACACCAGCACCTGTCATCTGACCGATAACGTAAGTGGTGGAGGCGACAATCAAACAAACCACCGCAATCATAGCGGCGGTCTTAGAATAAAAGCGATCGGCAATGAAGTCTGGAACCGTAAACTTACCGAATTTACGTAAGTATGGGGCAAGCAACATAGCGAGTAGTACATAACCGCCTGTCCAGCCCATCAAATAAGTTGAAGCACCATAACCACCAGCAGCAATCAAACCTGCCATGGAGATAAAGGACGCCGCACTCATCCAGTCAGCAGCGGTAGCCATACCGTTTACAACTGGATGCACGCCGCCGCCTGCAACATAAAACTCACTGGTTGAACCAGCACGTGCCCAAATCGCGATACCGAAGTACAGCGCGAAAGACGCCCCTACAAAAATAATATTAATCAGATATTGGCTCATGCTCTACTCCTCGTCTACGCCGTATTGTTTATCCAACTTATTCATACGCCACGCGTAGAAGAAAATTAGAATGATAAATACGGCAATGGAACCTTGCTGAGCGAACCAAAAGCCTAAGTCAGTACCACCGATTCTGATACCTGCTAAGAGGGGACGCAATAAAATTGCGAATCCATAAGAACATAGTGCCCAAATGACTAGGCTACCTAAAATGAGACGGACATTGGCGCGCCAATAACCGGATGGATCGTTGTGGTTCTCCATAGGACAACTCCTTTTGCCTAACAATAAAACAAGATGGTCGAGCCGCTGCTAATGAGTCATATTGACTTAACGATTGAGAGTTAACACTCGCGGCTTAACGTCTATCGCATTCATAACTCAGTGCTATCTATATAAAGCTGAACCATTTTGGCTCTAAAGACTTATTCGACTCTCAATACTTATATAGAGGTTACAAGTATAGAGGGTACAAGCATAACGACTAACGGCTTACTTAACCAGTTTTATCAAACATTAATTGATATATGACAGTGTCATCACATATAAGCGTCGTCAAATCACAATAACATTTGCACATTTAAACATTCGTTATTGTCTTGCTTGCCGATGACTATACTGAACAGTCATAAACTTATTAGGAATATATACAAAAATGAGTCAATTAACAATACGTAATTTAAAATTACTTTGTGGTAACGGTATTCTTAAACTGTAAATAAAAATAAGTTATGAGATGAGTTAAAGGCGCAAAGACAGGTATACTGTACTCTTGACAAGATAGATTAAAGTGATAAAGCAAATAAGACAACGAAGTTTAGAATAAATAGTTGTCATTTATTTAGTAAATACTTATACAAATACTATCTTTTGATGTGATTAGGATAGCTCACTTTTATTTGCTAAGGTTGTTTTAGATATCTAGACAATAAATTATTTTTGTGATAGGGAAAATTGATACACAGTGGTTTTATGGATAAATACTGGTATCGATAATAAAGAGAATAGGTGACACCATGGGTGGAAGTATTGCGGAGTGGTTCAACAGTATAGTGAACTACGGTGTGAGTATTATTTGGGGTAATAATGATTGGTTGATCGCTAGCAATCCATGGTATGGCTTGTTGATGTTTGTACTGATTGGCGCGGGTCTGTACTTTACGGTAGTGACACGTTTTATGCAGTTTCGGCATTTTGGACATATGTGGAAGCTGTTATGGGTGTCTAATCAAGGACGCAAAGATGGCGGCATCAGCTCTTTTGAAGCCTTGATGACATCGCTAGCTGCGCGCGTCGGTACTGGTAACTTAGCTGGGGTGGCGATTGCTATCTATTTAGGCGGTCCGGGCGCTATCTTTTGGATGTGGATGACGGCAATAGTCGGTATGTCGACCAGCTTTATCGAATCGACTTTAGCGCAGGCTTACAAAGTACCCCATACGGATAATGTCTATCGCGGCGGTCCTGCGTATTATATCGAAAAAGGTCTAGGCAAGCGCTGGATGGCGGTATTTTTCTCCGTTTGTCTGCTAATTGCTTTTGGCTTAGCATTCAATGGCGTGCAGTCTAATACGATCGCGCAAGCGACGAATGAAGCTTTTGGTATTCCGACTTGGATGACCGGTTTGTTGTTAGTAGTGTTAGTGGCACCAGTAGTATTCGGTGGTCTACGCTCAGTGGCGCGTATTGCAGGTAAAATCGTTCCGATAATGGCGATTTTGTATATCTTATTAGCGCTGTTTATTATCATTACTAACTTTAGCCAGTTTCCTGCAGCGATTGCTTTAATAGTCAAATCCGCATTTGGTTTTGAGCAGGCCGCGGGCGGAGTGTTAGGTTATGGTATCGCTCAAGCTATCATTAATGGGATTAAGCGTGGTCTATTCTCTAACGAAGCGGGTATGGGTTCAGCGCCCAATGCGGCGGCTACTGCCCAAACCAATCCCAATCATCCAGCGGTGCAAGGCTTTATGCAGATGCTTGGGGTGTTTATGGATACGCTAGTTATCTGTACGGCCACCGCTTCGATTATCATATTGTCAGGCGTGGTGGACCCCAATGTCGAGCAAGAAGGTATTCAGCTCACGCAGTTGGCTCTATCTCAGTACGTCGGTGATTGGGGTGTTATCTTCGTGGCCATTGCGATTTTCTTCTTCTCGTTTACTTCCATCATTGCTAATTATAGCTATGGTGAGTCTAATCTTGAGTTCATCTCTGGTAGTAAAAATGCCAAGGTGATGATTATGATCTTCCGCTTTATGGTTTTAGCAATGGTATTTGTCGGCGCTATTGCCAGCTTGCCTGCCATATGGAACTTTGCTGATCTATCAATGGGACTTATGGCATTGACCAACTTAATCGCTATTATGTTGTTATCGCCAGTGGCACTTAGAATACTGCGTGATTATGAGAATCAGGTCAAAGCGGGCAAGACTGGCGATCAAATCAAATTTGATCCAGATGATTTTGTTAAATTAAAAGACGAGGCCAACCGTGATGCTTGGATTGACTAAGCGTTAACTGGGCGTTGCCGAGACGTTATCTTTACTTTGCATAAGCATAAAAAAACCGCTCTTAGATAAGAGCGGTTTTTTAGTGTTGTTTCCCTAAAAGCCAGTGCTTGCCTGTTTGGCTAGTTCTTACATGTTCGGATAGTGCTTACATGTTCGGATAGTTAGGACCACCGCCGCCTTCTGGGGTTACCCAAGTGATGTTCTGCGAGGGGTCTTTGATATCGCAAGTTTTACAATGCACACAGTTTTGCGCATTGATAACGAACTTAGCGCCTTCGGCATCTTTCACCACTTCATAAACTCCAGCTGGGCAGTATAAACGCGCAGGCTCAGCATATAAGGGTAAGTTAATAGCGATAGGTACCGTTGGATCTGTCAGCTTTAAGTGTACCGGCTGATCTTCTGCATGGTTGGTATTTGAGATAAATACGGAGGAAAGTTTATCAAAGATAAGCTTACCATCAGGCTTAGGATAAGTAGGCTGATATGCATGAGCTGCACGCTCTAAGTGATGATAGTCATGCGAGTTATCATGAATCGTCAAAGGCATCTTACCACCAAGCAGGTTTTGATCGATAAAGTTGAACGCGCCGCCCATCCATTGACCCATACGGTGCATAGCCGGCGAGAAGTTACGTGCCTCATAGTTATCTTGATACAACCAAGACTCTTTGTACATCGTACTATAAGCGACTACTTCATCATGCTGACGGCCGGCTTCTATCGCTTCGAAGATAGCTTCAGCAGCGAGCATACCCGACTTCATAGAAGTATGCGTACCTTTGATTTTGGCTGGGTTTAAGAAACCAGCGTCATCCCCTGCTAACACGCCACCTGGGAAGGTAAACTTGGGTAAAGAATTGAGGCCACCTTTGGTCAGCGCTCGTGCTCCATATGAGATACGCTCGCCGCCTTCTAAGATATTGCGAATAAGTGGATGCAGTTTTAGGCGCTGCATCTCATCGAACGGTGACATATACGGGTTAGAATAAGATAAGTCAATGACCATACCGAAGCTGACTTGATTGTTTTCGGCATGATAGAGCCACCAACCACCAGAAGATCCGGTATCACTCAACGGCCAACCAGAGCCATGCAGTACCACGCCTTCTTCATGCTTAGCAGGATCGATGTCCCAAAGCTCTTTTAGGCCAATACCATAATGCTGTGGGTCAGAGTCATTATCAAGTCCGAAACGGCTGATCAAACGTTTGCCTAGATGGCCGCGGCTACCTTCGCTGAAGATAGTGTATTTTGCTAGGAGCTCATAACCAGGCTCAAAGCTTGGCTTCTCTTCACCGTCAGCGGCAACACCCATATCGCCAGTCAAGATACCTTTGACCGAACCATCATCATTATAGAGAATATCAGCAGCAGGGAAGCCTGGGAACATCATCACTTCAAGCTCTTCAGCTTGCTCAGCGAGCCAACGTACGACATTACCTAGTGAGACGATGTAATTACCGTCATTATGCATGAGGGCTGGAACCACTGAATCCATAAGCTTTGTGGCTTTGGTCGCCGAACCAAGCATATAAACGCGATCTTCAATCGCAGGGACATTAAGCGGTGCGCCTTTCTCTTTCCAGTCCGGAATCAGCTCATCTAGGGCGCGCGGCTCGATAACCGCGCCTGATAAGATATGCGCGCCAAACTCAGAGCCTTTTTCGACCACGCAAACCATAAACTCATCGTTACCCGCTGCGATAGCCTGTTGACGCAGACGAATAGCAGCAGATAGGCCAGCGGGTCCGCCGCCGACAACGATAACATCAAACTCCATTGATTCGCGTTCAATCTCGGGTTCTGGCTCAGGCTCAGGTGCTTGTACAACTGCTTCTTCAGTAACGGGCTCTTCGACAACCGGTTCTTCTACAGCTGTTTCCTCGACAACTGGCTCTTCGGCAACTGGCTCTTCGGCAACTGGCTCTTCGGCAACTACGAGTTCCTCGACAACGGGCTCTTCGGCAACTACAGGTTCTTCGACAACCACTTCTTCGGCGACTGGCTCTGCCACTACTTCTGCTTTATCCACCGAATTCGCTTCTACTTCAGTAGCTTCTGTCGTTACCACCTCATTAGTGATATCAGATTCTGCATCTACAACTGGCACTTGCTTGTCTTGTTCTTGCATACCTACTCCTAAATTCTTAGTGGCTTATCTCAGAACATTATTCGCAATGTCATTGAATAAGACTTGCTCTATTTACTGTCTAAGATATTGGGCTACTCGATAAAGCTGTCTTTGTGATCGTAATTGAAGGGACGCTCACACAACTGGTTCAAAAAATCGTTACTCATTATAAAAGAAAAACACCACAAACACGATACGCATTTATGGACATCAATGCTAAGGTGAAGCGTAAACGCTATCATGAATATAAAGATATTGAGCCGTTTGACCTAAAACTAAAACGTATCACTCAATAATCTATAGCAAACTTTAATGAATAGTAAATCGCTAACAAGGAAACTGCCTTATGGATAAGAGTAATAAATCCGACAGAAAAAATACTGACGATACCGCCAAAGCCATGCAGGATATACCATCGGACCTAACTAACATGGAGGCGCTTAGCCACTATTTAAAGTCATCAGCAGGCTCTCGTCAAGGTCGTAGTATACCGCCGTTAGAAAAATGGCATCCTGAACAGGTTATGGATATGGACCTTGTGATAAAAGCCAATGGCGAATGGTGGCACGAAGGTACACATATGACGCGTGAGTCACTAGTCAGTCTATTTGCAACTATTTTATGGAAAGAAGATCAAGGCGGCAAAGCAGAGTATTTTCTGAAAACGCCAGTACAAAAACTGCGGATTAAAGTCGAAGACGCGCCGCTGCTCATCAATGATGTCGGTATCGTCAACGAAGAAGGCGTCAGCTGGCTTGAATTTACCACCTCAACCGGTGATGTCGTCCGCCTAGATCCCGAGCATCCTATAGAGCTACGGGCTTTTTATACTGATAGCAAAGACGATTCTCACACTCACAATGATGCTGATGAGCAAATTCGCCCTTATATGATGGTGCGTAATGGTCTAGAGGCGCTGATCGGTCGCAATGCTTTTTATCATTTAACAGATATCGGTACGCTGAGCGAGCAGGCAGGAACGACGATTTTGACCTTACAAAGTGGTGGTCAAGAGTATCAGCTCTCCATGCCTGAAGATGAGTAGCTAAATAGGTATCTTCTCTAAGCTCTTCTCTAAGTTAAGGATGCTAATTTTTGGCTTAGTCGTCGGCTTTTAAGGTTTTTTGGTAATATTTGCCAAACCCAAAACTCATTTCATCCTCTGTTAACTATGTTTTGTCGAGATTGATAATAAATCATCGTTATCTAGTATATACTCTTCATCTAATAAAAGTGCCAGTACGCTAGGATATGGATAACCGGCGATAGTTAAGCTATGAGGCGACTTGAGCATATCAAAGGCGAGTGGTAAATGACGACGCTATGGCTAACGGTTTAGAGCTCATTATTGATGACACTACTATTTATAAAAAATATGGCCAAAATGAATAACCAAGCAGCATCTAATGGCGAGCTAAGCAATGCTCGTACTATAAATAAGATAGATAATGCGCTAAACGCGGCCTCAACTTGCGTACCAGAGCACATGTCAAATCAAGCGCTTAATGAAGCACCAATAGGCGTCTTTGATTCAGGTATAGGCGGCTTGTCTGTGTATCTGCATTTGTCTCAACAGCTCCCTGCCGAGCGTTATTTGTATTATGCCGATACCAAGCACGTCCCGTATGGTAATCGCGACAGCCAAGATATCCAAGTATTGACGCTAACCGCAGTGCAGTGGTTATATGAGCAAGGTTGCAAGCTTATCGTCATCGCTTGCAATAGCGCGTCTGCGCATGCGCTGACGACAGCCCGCGAGCGCTACCCGCAGATACCTATTGTAGGGTTAGTGCCAGCGCTCAAGCCTGCGGTGTTAGGTAGCCTTAGCGGCCGTGTCGCTGTTATGGCAACCAAAGCGACTCTTGAGGGGACTTTACTCAATCAAGTCATCAAAGAGGTGGCTAAGCCAAACAACATAACAGTGAGCAAATACTTCGATCCAGAATTAGTGCCGTGGGTTGAGGCGGGGATGCCTATCATCTCGCCAACGGCTCTTCGCTTGCGGCAACAGCTACAGCAATTGGCCGATGACGGTATTGACTATTTAGTGCTAGGCTGTACGCACTATCCCTTTTTTAGGGAGTTTTTGTTGCAAGCGATAGCTGAGCAACAGCTGCCGATTACGGTAGTAGATTCAGGACAGGCAATCGCTGCTCGAGTGCGATCCTTGCTAATAGAAAAACAGCTGTTAGCGGCGTCAGATAACACTGAGATGAACAACGCATTAATGCTTTATGCCAGTAAGTATGATGAGACTTTGGGTCAAGTTATCAAGCGCCTGCTTGGTGAGCGCATCAATATTCAATACGTCGCCTAATAAGAAAAATATCTAAAAACTCGGTTGAGTATTGAAAAAACGCCTAACTGTATTGTGTTAGGATAAATATATAATAATAAAGCCGTGTTTAGACACTATGCAAGTAGCAAGTATGATTGCAAGCATAAGTGAGAGCATGAGCATCGCTAAATACTGTAGAGGTCACTTTGTCAAACCGTCGATATCACATTCATGTTATCTGCGTTGCCCACAGTCAGCCCCTGATTTTGGACAGTTTGGCAGTGTTTTTTCAGTCGCGGGCATTTCTGACGTATGATCTCTCAACGCATCTATCACAGTCAGCGTTATACGGTCGGCAATGCGTTGATGCTTGTGATTATGTACTGATGGTGATTGGCGATAGCTATGGCGCGGTACAAAATACCGGTTTTAGTCAAATGCATTTGAGTTACTTCAATGCCAAGGCTTGTATCAAGCCTATGATGACGCTCATAAAAAGACATTATGATCCGGACGTGGTCAGTGAGTCCCTCAAAGGTTTTATTCGTATGGTAGAGCAAAAAAACAATCAGGTGCACTATTATGACGACAATACAGACATTAAGCAGCTATTACATAATATACACGCTGATATGATAGAAAAGTCGAATTTAGCGCCAAAGTGGATAAAGGTTAGGGACCTTGACAGTAACACGGCGGCGAATACTCAAGGAAATTTAAACCCTCAAGCAAGTCATCTAGCACATGCTCGTCATCAGACTAATAGCCATCAGACTAATAATAGTTTTGAAGCTAGCGATAGAGTCACTACAACGATCGAGCTGAGCGCAGCTTTCGATATCGAATATAGTGCTCAAGCCTACGAGGATGGTAATTTAACTGACGTTATGATGACCATGTCGCTCACTTGGCAAGATGTTTTGCTAGCTTTAGGCGGCATGCCTGCTGTTTTTTCAAGTTATGGTCTGCAAAGTCAGTTCAACCGGTTAATTGCCGCTAAGGCTGAGCGTGATATCAAACGGCTGATGCCTAAAGTTCATGCTGTCGCTCGCTGTCAGATTATAAAGAGCGATTTAGATAAGCTGCAACGACTACTAGTAGCCGCCAACTGGATTCAGATAAAAAGCGCCGGCTCTGGGGTACGATCTACGAAGGAGCTTTGGAGTCTGACTTTTTATGCCAAAAAGTTATTAGCAGAAAATAAAGCCAGCGATAATGATAAATAACACTCCTCTACTCAAAATTAGCACGCGCCGCTTATCGGCATTCCGCACAAGATCCTATCGTCTATAACACCTTCTACCACCGAAAAATACCGCTAAGCATTTGTTAACATTGTAATAGAGTCGAGCAGAGCTACGTTTCGTAATACAAAGCATACGTGCCAACGCTTGTTAAACTTGACTATATTCATAATAATAGGAATGACTATCAGACGAAATAGCTGTTATTAAACAATCGTATTAAATGATCGTATGGAATGATTGTATTAAGTGGCTGTTATAAATATAAGAATAATAAAATAAGGTCTGATGACTATTTAGTATAAATAGACGCTAGTCTTATACGATATATTCTGTAAATTATTTACTTGATTTTTACTTGGTTAAGGAGAGCATAATGAGTAACTCAAAAAGTGATGAACTAAAGCATGAGATTGATGGGTTAGAAAAAGCCATGCATGATGCCGATCAGTTTCGCACGCTAGAAGAGCAAGTCGCTGATATGAAGCGCCGCGGTATCGACCCGAGTCAAGCCTATAAGGACTTGGATAGAAAGGAAGAAGATGAAGATTGGGGCGATGACACTTGGAAAGAAAACGGCAAGTGGGAGCCAAAAACACCTGCTGATCTCGATGACAAAGCTCGCGAAAACTGGGGTGGTGATAATGGCAAGCCTAATCCACCGCCTATTGTATAAACGACAATATCTAATAGCTAAAAAAACCACATCAACTTGATGTGGTTTTTTTATGTCAGTATAAAGTCTAATAGGGTTTAGTTAATACGCTCAAGACGTACGCTGCCATCACTATTAGTCACTCGGCGATAGCGGATATTACCATTGTTACTAGCAGGCTGTATCGTTCTTTGCACAGAAGGCTGCGGGGAGTAAACATTAGGCGTGGTCGTCTGCCGCTGAATCAGCTGACCCATACGATCGGCAGGTGCTGGATTTAGAGACTGACTATTGATAGACGGATTGCCGACTGGTTGGCTATATTGATTACCATACTGGCTTTGGCGAGGGGCGGCACTGCCAATGATGGTACGATAAAACTTCTGACCGGCGCGGCCATCAGCAGGGAAGATACCGCGGCTGGTTTGATATTGCTGAATCGCGGTGCGGGTATTATCCCCGATAATCCCATCAACGCCGCCAATATCATAACCTGCGTCTAGTAGCGCTTGCTGGATGTCTTTGGCTTGTTGACGGCTGATACCTGGATCGTCGGTCGGCCAAGCGGTGATAAAGTCAGTTTTGCTACTGTCCTCACGCGTGATCAAGTCAGATAAGTGGGCAATCGCTAAGGCATAGTTTTCTGAGGCGTTGTACGAATAAAAAGTATCAAAGTTTTTGCCGACTAAAAAAGCGGGACCATCGATACCGGCTGGCAAGAGTAATCCGGCGCTATTTAAATCGTAAGGCAGTGGACGACCATCAGCTAGGGTCAACCCTTGATTACGCCAATGGCTCATCGATTTTTTGTTCTTACGGTCTGATGCTGCCCAGTAACCATCAGGTAGCTTGACTTCATAACCCCAAGGCTCGCCTGTGCGATAGCCACGGTTATCCAAGAAGTTCGCTGTAGAAGCGAGTGCATCCGGCACGCTATTGACGAGGTCGCGGCGACCATCACCATCAAAATCGACTGCCAGCTCTAAAAAGGTACTCGGCATAAACTGCGTCTGCCCAAACGCGCCCGCCCAAGAACCGGTCATATCATTTGGCGCAATATCACCGCGCTGCACGATTTTGAGTGCATTGGCAAACTCACCTTGGAAGTAGCTTTGGCGACGATCAAAACAAGACAGCGTCGCGAGTGACTCGAACAAAGGCTTTTTGCCAAGCGTTTGACCAAAGTTGGACTCAACACCCCATACCCCTAATACGTGCTCAGGCTTGACACCATATCGCGACTCGATTTGGCGCAGCGTATCACGCCATTGGTGTTTGGCGCGGATACCGTCTTCAACGCGCTCTTTATCCACTAGCGCGGATAAATAGTCCCAAACGTCTTTTTGAAACTCAGGCTGATAGTTCAGCGATTGAATGACACTTGGATCAGGCTGGCTTGGGCGGTAGTTATTAAAGGTGAAGCTATCGACACTACGAAATTTACTAGAGTTTTTGAGTCCATCTAGGCACTGCTGAAATTCGCTATTAGACAAGTCAGGTGCAGGCGGACGAGCGGCCTGCGCGGTGCTAGCAAGACTGAGGCCAATAGCAGCGGTCAATAGAGAGAGGGTGGAGAGCTGATTCAAACGCATGGAAATATCCTGTAAAGGTAGAAAACAGAGCATAAAATCAAAGATTTAATTAGAGTAACCAATATCGATAATAAAGAAAAGTACTAGCATGGCTTGGTTACGATAAGCTGACGTAGGGGTGAGGTTATTACATGAGAACTGAGTTTTTTGTCACGTCATTTGCTGTCGTCTGAATAGCCGAAAAAGTCGCACTATCCATAGTGCTATTGTTATACTGTCCCGATGCTAACTTCTATACTTTAATCATCTTGTCCTTTCACGAACAGTGTAGCCGCAACTATGAGTAATCCGATACATCCTACCAGTCAAACTCCTCAAGATATAACTCTTGCACAGCTCAAGCAGATAATGCCAGAAGCATTTAGTGAAGGTCAGCTTGATATCCATAAACTCACCGCGCTGTTATCTGAGCAAGATATTGCACCCGCGCAAGAGGCGTATGGACTAAGCTGGGCGGGCAAGCATCAAGTCTATCGTGAGCTAAAAACTCCAACCAGTCAGACGCTAGTGCCAGAGCCTGATGAGTCAGTCGATTTTGATACCTCGCAAAATCTATTTATCGAAGGCGATAACCTGGCGGTGCTAAAGATACTACAAAAGAGCTATCACAGCCGTATCAAGATGATATATATCGACCCGCCATACAATACGGGTAATGACCGCTTTGTCTATGCCGATGATTTTAGCGAGAGCATTGCGGACTATAAGGCGCGAGCAGGGCAAACCGATGCGGACGGTAATCTGACCCATAGCGATGGCATGCGTGGCAACCGTAAAGAAAACGGTCAGTATCACAGCAATTGGCTAAATATGATGTATCCACGGCTGGCACTGGCAAAAAGCTTGCTGCGTGATGATGGGGTAATATTCGTTTCAATAGATGATAATGAAGTGGCAAACTTACGTTTGCTGATGGATGAGATATTTGGCGAGGAGAATTTTGTAGCTGAAATCGTTTGGCAAAAAAAGTATTCACCTCAAAATGATGCTACCTACTTTTCATTAAATCATGAACAAATACTCTGTTATGCCAGAAGTTTGAATAATTTTGAGAGAAATTTACTGCCTTTAAATGAGGAACAGATAAAAAGATATAAAAATCCAGATGACGATAAAAGAGGAGTCTGGAAAAGTTCTGACTTGTCTGTTGCTACCTACAATCAAGATTACGACTATGAGATAACAACACCATCAGGTCGTGTTGTCAGTCCGCCCCAAGGAAGATGTTGGAATACGAGTGAAGAAAACTTAGAAAAGTTGATTAAAGATAATAGAATTTGGTTTGGTAAAGATGGTAGTAATGTACCTTCTGTTAAGAAGTTTCTAACAGAAACAAACGACGGTGTTGTACCAATTTCTTTATGGGGTTATAAGGATGTCGGTCATACACAGTCAGCTACTCAAGAGTTAAGAAAACTAATGGGTGAGAAAATATTTGACCATCCTAAGCCAATACGATTAATACAAAGAGCAATGAAAATTTCATCTAGTTCTGATGATATCATCCTTGATTTCTTCGCAGGTTCTTCAACCACCGCTCATGCGGTTATGGCGTTAAATGCTGAAGATGCAGAAAATGGCAAAGCAGGTAAGCGCAAGTTTATTATGGTACAAATCCCCGAAGTCATTGATGCCAAAGATAATCAAAGCGCTTATGAATTTTGCATTAACAATAATATGCCGCCTAATATCGCCGAGATATCCAAAGAGCGCATTCGCCGTGCCGCTGCCCATATCACTTCCGAATTACCTGAAACCGTGGATAGCACGGCGCTTGATTTTGGTTTTAAGGCGTATAAACTCACCGACAGCAACTTCGTCCCGTGGCAGCAGCCCGCCAGTTATGACGCCGACAGCCTAATGGCGCAGCTTGAGAAACACCTTGACCCTATCGTTGACACTGCCACCACTGACGGTATCATCACCGAGCTGATGCTCAAAGAAGGCTATACCTTGACCGCAGATGTTATAGAGGTCGACGGCTATTATCTGGTCACTCAAAACGATGCGCTAATTGATAATTTTGATGCTGACAGCTCTGATAACGCGGGCACGTCGATGCGCCTAGCGATAGTCCTAGACGATATGACCACTAGCAAAGCCACACAAATCATTGCGCGCGCTCCCAATAAAACGTTGATTATGGATAGAGCCTTTAGCGATGACGCCAATAAGGCAAATATCGTGTTGCAGTTTGAGGATGCAGGGCTTGTGGTTGGGTGTGTTTAAAATTCAAAAAATTAAAATTTAATATATAGTTTTGAGGGGTCGGTTATTATGGATAGAGTATGTGTAGAGTTTTATGAGCTAAAAATTTCGACTATTCCTATAAGAAATAAAAATAATTTAGCGCCACCTTATGAGTATGCACCTATAAAGCCCGTATTTGAAAGTTTAGAAAGTAACCTGAACGAAGTATATAAGACTAATGAAGATGATGTAGAATTAAAAATTAGTGATAAATATTGGATAGGAAAAGGTAGGTATAGCACTAGCATACAGTTCTTAGAGATAAGTCAACACTATATAAAACTTGCGATTAGTTGTTTTGATAAAGAAGCCCCCGACCGTACACTTCATCATATAGAAAATGAGCAGGAGGAGGTGCAGACTAGAGGTGACTTGCAGGCTGAAAAGGTGATATGTCATTGCGTGATAAAATTTACTGATAATTCAAGAATAGCAACATTGGCAATTGAGCGTGTGAATAAATTTCCAGTCAGTATCATAGCTAAATATATAAATGCACTATTAATTAGACTTAAAGCATTTGATAGGAAAATTAATGATACGAATGGTGTGTTTTGCGCAGACAATGCGGATGGTTTTAGAGATAATGAAGGACAGCCACTAAAATTGTGGTTCAAGCTTAAACCAACGTTGGAACCTTTAATTGGTGATGAGCTTATAAATGCTGTTATAGATGGTAGATTAAGTGCCGTTAAGGTTTCAAGCTGGAGCAATAGTGGCTTTGATGACCCCAATAATGATTTTAGTAAAGAAAAAGAAGATTTAATTTTCAGTGTCCAAAGTGTACCAGACGGTAGTCAAGAAAATATCGTTAGAGGTTATTTAAGAAGAGTCATAGAAGTTGTCAAAGGGAACCGTAGAGTTGAATACAATTCTAAAACTTCTCTTATATTAGAACATGAACAAACAGGAAAACCTCAAGTTTGTCAAGTTGAAGAAAGTGCAGATGGAGGTATCACTAGTTTTAGTGAGAAATTTATTAGACGGAAGTACTTTGATCCTTCTAATAAAAGACAACGCGGGGTCGGCAACACTACTCATAATAATTTATTTTTTGAAACTATTAAAAATTTAATGGATGACTAAGCTTATGCTAAATTACGCATTTAAAGCTTTTGGGTTTCTTAAAGTCGAATATGATGGTAGGAGTTATAATAAATTTTTATATTGTATACCACTAGGTACTTCTATTCTTATAACGATATTATTTTATCTAATAAATATAAATGCAGAAGGTGTTATTAATATATTTCTAGAAGATGCCTTTAGTAGTCTAAGTACTTTTATACAGGTATTACCTGGATTTTATATTGGATCTTTAGCAGCAATAGCTTCTTATAGTTATGCTGGACTAGATAGTGAAATGAGTAGTCCTAAAGTAAAAATACAGGAAAGAACCACTAATGGAAGTAGACCGTCTCTTTTAACAAGAAGACGTTATCTCACTATTATGTTTGGCTACTTGGCTTCGATAAGTATGGTTTTGACTATAATGGTTTTTTTTACCACGTTACTATATTCAATAGGCGTGTTTCCTGTAGCACAGAGTATTTTCTTAACAATATATTATTTAGTTGTCCTAGTCTTTTTCTCCATATTTATACAAATGCTACTCATAACATTTTTTGGAATATATTATCTTTCAGACCGTATGCATAGATAAAGTATCGACAAATATTAAAAAAGAATTTATTAAACCATGATAACCCTCACCTTTGAGCCAAACCTTGAACACCAAAGCCATGCTATCAATGCCGTGGTTGATATCTTTCGTGGACAGCCGTCACAGCTGGATGCTAGCTCGTTTATTGAAAGTTTTGAATTAAAGCCACCTTTCAATGTCGTTAATAGTGCCTCAGTGATTAGCCAGCAAATCACCAGCCAAGCCATAGCCAATCAGCGCATTATCAGCGATGAGCAAGTGTTGGATAATATCCAAGCCGTGCAGCGTGAACATAATATCGAGCCGTCAACCACGCTCTATGACGATGACAAAAACCTTGCTCAATATGGACTTAACGCCTCGATCGAGATGGAGACCGGCACAGGCAAAACTTACGTCTATCTGCGTAGCATCTACGAGCTGTATCAGACTTATGGCATGCGTAAATTTGTGATTGTCGTACCGTCAGTGGCGATCCGGGAAGGCGTGATGAAGTCTATCGAGATGACCAAAGCGCATTTTGCCGCCTTGTATGACAATACTCGCGTGGATGCGCGTATATACGATAGCAAAAATCTAAATAAGCTACGCGATTTTGCCACCAGTCAAACCGTGCAAATCTTGGTCATGAACATTGACGCCTTTGCCAAAGACCAAAACATCATCAACCAAGTTCGTGAGCAAGGCATAGCCCCGATTGAATATATCCAAGCGACCCATCCTATCGTTATTGTCGATGAACCGCAAAATATGGAAACCGCTAAGCGCTTGGACGCTATTGCCAGTTTGCAGCCGCTGATTACCCTGCGTTATTCAGCGACGCACAAGTACAGCCGTCATCTGCTTTATAGCCTAAACCCAGTCAAAGCCTATGATGCAGGTTTGGTTAAGCAAATCGAAGTTGACTCCGTTATGAGCGATGACAGCTTTAATGAGGCCTATATTGAGCTGCTAGATATCACGCCCAAAAAGACCAAGATCACCGCCAAAGTAAGCGTCTATGCCAACGTCAAAGGCGTGGTCAAAAAGAAAACTATCAGCATCAGCGACAACGATGATCTCTACAAAAAGACCGAGCGTGAAATATACGCCAATGGCTATATCGTCAGCGGCATTAACGCTGTGGAGGGCTACATTGAGTTTGATAATGGCGTGGTGATTTATCAAGGTCAGCAAACCGGCGGTATGACCGATAGCGTCATGCGTTATCAAATTGAGCGTACTATTGAGGCGCATCTGGATAAGCAGCGCAAGCTATTGCCGCAAGGAATTAAAGTATTGTCCTTGCTGTTTATTGACCGCGTTGATAACTATCTAATTAATAATGAGGTGATCAACCAAACAGACGGCTATACGCGCTCAGGTAAATTTGCCCAGTGGTTTGAAGAGATATATCAGACGTTATTAGATAAGCCTAAATATCGTGATTTAAAACAACAATTAGCAATGCATTATCAGGCTGAGGTCAGCGAGATTCATAACGGCTATTTCTCTGTCGATAAAAAGGGACGCGCTAAAGACACCTCTGGCACCACCAAAGGCGACGATGATACTTATAGCTTGATTATGAAAGATAAAGAAAAGCTGCTGAATCTAAATAATCCGCTGCAGTTTATTTTTAGCCATTCAGCACTACGTGAAGGCTGGGACAATCCCAATGTGTTTCAGATATGCACCCTCAACGAGACCAAATCCACCCTAAAAAAACGTCAAGAAATTGGTCGTGGTCTGCGTCTATGTGTTGGTGCAGATGGTCACAGGATTTATGACAAGCAGATTAATATTCTCACCGTCATCGCCAATGAAAGCTATGATGACTTTGCTAAGAGTTTGCAAAATGAGATTGCGGATGATTGCGGTGTGAGCTTTGCAGGACGGGTAAAAAATCAAGCAGACAAGCAAGCGGTTAAGTATCGTAAAGGTTTTATGCTAGATGACAACTTCAAAGCCATTTGGGATAAAATTAAACAAAAGACTCAGTATCAAGTCTGCTTTGATACTGATGAATTAATAACTGCCGTTACCAGCCTAATAGCCGATATGGAAGAAATAATCGCGCCGCAAATTCAAGCGAACAAAGTACGCCTGACTGTGAGTGATGACGGCGTGGAGAGTCGCTTATTAGCCGTCAATAGCCAACGTCAGTATTATGCTAAGGATAATAGCTATGATGGTAGCGACACTGATGCAGACTCAAACGCGCCTCAACCCACGTGGCAATTGCCTGATATCTTGGCTTATCTGGCTCGCCATACCAAGCTGACCCGTTTGACTTTGATGGAGATATTGCGTCAAAGTGGACGTATTGATGAGATGCTTATTAATCCGCAAGTCTTTCTAGAGCGCTTAATTGCGATTATTAAGCAAGCGCAAACTGACCTCATGGTAAAAGGCATTGAGTACCAAAAAAACGGTCAAATATATGCCCAGCGATTATTAGAGAGCTTAGAGGCTCAGCCGGCGGATGTCTATGCCAGTGATGATCATTTCGAGGTTACCGATACCCATAAGACGATTTTTGACAACTTAATACCACTGGACTCCAATACTGAGCACCAGTTTGCACAAGATTGCGAGAGTATGGAAAGCGTACGCTTTTATTTTAAGCTGCCTAATTGGTTTAAGATTGATACGCCACTTGGCAGCTATAATCCGGATTGGGCAGTGATTAAAGAAGAAGATGAGGATGTAAGGCAGTTATACTTTGTCGCCGAAACTAAGAACACAGGCGGCAAAAGTGCAGCAGGTCATGCGGTAGATATCGCCAAGCTACCACTACCGCAACAACAAAAAATCCGCTGTGGTCGAGCGCATTTCAAAGCGCTAGACAATGAACTGAGCTTTAAAGTAGTAGAAACGGTGGCGCAGTTGTAATTTATAGTAAATAGAAGCCCTAAACGAGATTTGGGACTTCTATTTACACCTGTTGTAAAAAACTACTCTCCCAAAACCTTATCTAACTCCTCAATAAAACCACTAATGCGCTCGGCATTCTTACCTAAGTCGCTCTTACCAATACGCGACTTACTCCGTACATCGAGCAAGCGCTCATCGCCCTTATCGGTAATACGTATTACGATATCATCCTTAAACCCAAACCACATAGTGCTATCTGTCGCTTCAATGACACCTGCACGATAAGTAATATCAGCGCTGCAATACCAGTGATAACCGCATATTTGAAGCCCGCAAAAGCAGTTCCCAATTCCACTAAGCCAGATCTGTAAAGGGGACCGGGTAGCGTCACTAGCAAAAATGCCGCCAAACTCATTAGTAACACTAAGATTTTCATATTGCGCTTCTATCTCAAGGGTTATTATTATCAGCGTTAGGTGTCAATAACCAAACATGCTCAGTGACGCTTAGTGCCGCATTAGCGTTTAAGATTGAGGGGTTGTCCTCAAGCTCAGTGAGCTGATAAGTATCGCTATAGTACTGACGCACTTGCTCAGGGCTGACTGAGAATGGCGGGCCATCCTTTTGACTTTGATCATAATGGATAGTGACCAGAAGCTGCGGCGCGTTATCGCTTATATTAAGTATATGTTCGCAATACTTCGGGCGCGTATCTGGCGGTAAGGCTATCAGTGCTGCTCTATCATAAACGGCATCAATTTGACCGACGTCTTCGCTTGTCAGCGCAAAAATATCGGCGACCCACAGCTCAATAGTCTGCCCTGATAATTGTCCTTGATAGCGTTTAATATCCGCGTTATTGCTAGGCTGAGTCACTGTAGGAGTAATCCCTTGTTCAGCAAAAAACTCCTCTACCGCCGACTCGACCAGCTCGATACCAATCACCTCATAACCTTGCTGCGTCAGCCAAGCCATATCGAGGGATTTACCGCTTAACGGCACTAATATTCGGCCGCCTTTGGCTACATTTAAAGTAGAAAAATACGCCTTCAATAGCGGATTGACCTCCGACTTATGAAAGCCAATACGGCCTTCCTGCCAACGCGATTGCCAAAATTCTGGATTCATACGGTTTTCCTTAACGTAATTTATGGAGACATAACGATATCATACCGCTAATTGGCATAAAAAAAACCAAGTGTCTTTACACTTGGCTTTGCTTATAACGGTATCTATAACTAGGGCTTCAACAACGTTTAAGCGACCATGTACTCTTTGAACTCTTGACGTAATTTGGTGAGCTTTGGCGGAATGGCGAAGTTGCAATAAGCTTGATTCGGGTTGCGATTGAAGAAGTCTTGGTGCTCTTCTTCAGCATCATAAAATTCGATAGCAGGGTGCACTTCTGTGACGATATCGATACCCATATCGCGTAATTTATTGATAGTGCGATCGATGGTCGGCTTTTGCTGCTCTTCGTCAGTATAGAAGACGACACTGCGATACTGGCTGCCGACATCATTACCCTGACGGTCTTTGGTGGTGGGATCATGAGTGGCAAAGAAGATATCTAAAATCACTTCTAATGGCACGATAGCGTCATCGAACTCAACCTTGACCACTTCGATATGACCGCTATTACCGCCGCAGACCGCGCGATAATTGGCAGTGGTGGCTTCACCGCCCATATATCCTGATACCACGGACTGTACACCTTTGACAGATTGAAAAACGGATTCAGTACACCAAAAACAGCCGCCGCCTAATATAATCGTTTGCATAATATTTCCTATTATTAATCATTTAAACTAAGCCTACCTTGCGATTTTGACTGTACGCTTATAATGCTTAGTTTTACCTGTTTAGCATAACAAGCAGGCTTTGAGCTATGAGTAACAAACAGTAATGTTATAATGGGCTTTTGCTAAATGTTCTACCATAACACTATCTGTCAAACGAGCCGTTCCATGAGTCACTCTAATTCCTCTCCAGAAGCTGATATCGAGCCTAGCGTCAAACCCGATACGCTATTCGATAAACCCTTTACCACGCCGTTAGATAAAGTAGCGCGCTTCTCCTTTGATGAGCAAGTGGTTGCCTGCTTTCCCGATATGATTCGCCGTAGCGTGCCAGGCTACGGGCAAGTATTAGCGATGCTGCCCATTTTTGCGCGTCGTCATTGCAAGTATCGTCAGCAAAACAATAACGGTCAAAAGGTGAGCCGTATTTATGATTTAGGCTGCTCGCTTGGCGGCGCGACAATGGCTTTGGCAGGCGAGTTTGAGTCAACAGACTTACAGGTTAAGGCAATAGATATCTCGCCTGCGATGACCAGCGAAGCCGAAAAGTTATTAAGCGATAATTACCCTGAGCACGATATCGAAGTCATCACTGCTGATATTCGCGATATCGAGCTTGAGGCTTGCGATATGGTTATTCTCAATCTCACCTTACAGTTTTTGCCTGTCGCCGATAGAGTCGCAGTGCTAAAGAAGATATATAACGCGTTGGAGGAAGGCGGCATCTTGGTCTTGACGGAGAAAACGCACACACTCGATGAGCAATATGATGCTTGGCTCATTGAGCGTTATTATGACTTTAAACGCGCCAATGGCTATAGCGAGATGGAGATCAGTGGTAAGCGCAATGCACTAGAGAATGTATTAATTACCGATACTTTAGAGCAGCATCACGAGCGTCTACATTACGTTGGTTTTAAGCGACATTTAACCTGGTTTCAGTTTTTAAACTTTGTGTCGATTGTAGCGTTTAAATAGGGGTGGATTCAGCTTTTTTAGATATGCCGCTATTCTACGGCAAGCTTCATGTATAAGCGGTTTTTATCCAATCCTTAAAAATAAATAACCTATGCCCCGCAGATTTCACGACCATTAAAATGCGCTAAACTTGAGGCTCATCTTTTCCTCTTTGTTCTTCCTCTTATCTGGCCAACGATAACTAAGCGAAACTTGAAACTTTATGACCAACAACACCATTGCCAACGCTGAACGTGAGCTATATTTAACCTTATTAACCATCGCTGAGACGCATCCCAGTGCTTATGAGTGGCTGACGAAATTACCCGAATGGCTCACCGCTATCAAAGATAAGCGCAACTATGCGCATGCGCCCGCTTATCAGTCCTCGGTGGCGCGTTTGCCTGATTTAAACGTCGATAGTGTGAATTTAAATAGTTCGGCTATCACGGTAAATGCTGAGCTTAGCGACTCTGAGCGTAAGCAAGCTTTAGCGCTACTTAAGCAATTAATGCCGTGGCGAAAGGGACCATTTCAAATAGGTCATGAGAGTTCAGGCATTCAGATAGATACTGAGTGGCATAGCGACTGGAAGTGGGAGCGGGTAGCGCCGCATTTGAGTCCGCTAAAAGGTCGGCGGGTACTCGATGTCGGTGGCGGTTCAGGCTATCACGGTTGGCGCATGGCGGGGGCAGGTGCTCAGACGGTGATTATCGTTGATCCGTCCTGCCTGTTTTATCATCAGTTTATGGCGATTCGGCATTTTGTTGGTGCAGCGGATATGAATGATACAGGTAATTATCGCACGCACTATATTCCCGTACCCTTAGAGGCACTGCCGGAGCACAGTCAGCTGTTTGATACGGTGTTTAGTATGGGGGTGCTTTATCATCGCCAGTCGCCTTTTGAGCATCTACAGCAGCTGCGCGGTCAGCTGGTCAAAGGCGGTGAGCTAGTGCTTGAGACTTTAGTAATCGATGGTGATGCTAATACGGTACTAGTGCCACATGATCGTTACGCGCAGATGAATAATGTCTACTTTTTGCCATCGGTTGCGGCGCTAATCGGTTGGCTTGAAAAGGTAGGGTTTCGTGAGGTGCGCTGCGTCGATATCGATGTGACGACGATAGAGGAACAGCGCGCGACCGAATGGATGACCTATCAATCGCTGGCAGATTTTCTTGATTCCAATGATCAGAGTAAAACGATTGAGGGCTATCCTGCGCCGAAGCGCGCGACGCTTATCGCCAAGCGGTGAGGTTTTTAGAGCGTGTTTATTTGGCATAAGGAGTGTGACAGACGACAATCTTATCTTTTTTGAGGGTAGCGAGCGTTAGTGCCTTATTATCCGCAGCATCACTATCTGCTGCCGCATCAGACGCCTACGGGGATGCGTTCAAGGGCAGCGGCTTTGTGAGCGGTGATTGGCAACTGGTCTGTGATAATACTTTGACTTGCCGCGCAGCCGGTTATAGCGATGAAGTAGACGATTGGCGCGGTAGTGTTTTGATGACCGTAACGGCAGGTGAGAAAACACCACGTACGCAAGTTTTACTGAACTACTGGGAAGCATCAGACGAGATAATCGCGCAAATTAACGCGGCAAACGAGCCTGTTGAATTATGGCTAAATGATAAGCCTTATGGTGAGGTTAAAAACGGAGAGCTGACTAGCAAGCAAACGGCTCAACTTATCAAGCACGCTCGCCAAAATACTAAAATAGTGTTGGCAAGAGGTGATTACCACTGGCAAATATCTGACAAAGGTATGGCCGCTGTATTATTGAAATTAGACGACGTCCAAGGCCGAGTAGGCACATCGCTTGCACTAGTCAGTAAGAATAATCCCAATCGGCAAACTCCAAAAGCGGCTAATGCCAAACCTATCATCAAAAAAGCCTTTGTATATGCTGACCCAGACAAGCAGCCGCTTGCACCATCGACCTTGAGTTATTTTCAAGACAATATCGATACGTGGGTAGATATTGACTCTGAGGAGTTAATGGGTACAAAAGAGAGGATGGGAGAGTGTGAGCTGGTCAATCCAAAAACCAAAGCCTACCAAAGGATCCAAGAGTATAGCCCAAGTGAGCTTAACTGGACGTTTATACCCGTAGATAGTCAGTATACGTTAGCGGTTCATAGCTGTTGGACGGGCGCTTATAATTTTGGCAGCGGTTACTGGCTTATAGATAATACGCATCCCCAAAACCCGCAGCTGATTACTACATCAGGTAGTCGTTATGACAATGGCGAGATATTCGCAGCGCATAAAGGTCGCGGATTAGGCGACTGTTGGTCAATGACTCACTGGGTTTGGGATGGCAAAACCTTTGCAAAAGCACTTGAGCAGACCACAGGGTTATGTCGCCTGATAGAAGCAGGCGGCGCTTGGGGTATGCCCACTTATGTCAGTGAAGTGGTTGTCAGTGAAGGGCTATCCCCTTAAATCAACCACTTCTTAAAGGCTACTTCAAGTAATAGTTTGAGTAAAAAGCCCATAAACCCAGCGCCGAGTGCCAAAAATATCCAAAAGGTGCCCGCGCGGCCGGCATTGGATTTTTTAGAGATATCGAACATAATAAAGAATAAAAAAGCGATAAATATCGGTAGTAATATATACAGGCCCCAATTGGTGACTGTGTTAGCAGCAATGGCGAACATATCTACATCCTATGGTATAAGTTGGGTAGCATTATAACTTCTATTACTGTGATATGCGTGTATCAACTCTGTAGGACAACCGCTAGGCCCTGATTATTACGACTAAGTAGTCATCGAAGTAGCGTTAAGCCATTTATGTGCGTAAATCAGCACGCAGCGCTACTATTTTTGTCAATTGTGATGCAATAAACCCCAAAGATTGTTATATTTACGGGTTATCACTTTTTTGTCCTATTTATCTGAGTTCATACCCCTATGTCACAAGCCCAAATCGATACTTTAGCC
Source organism: Psychrobacter sp. TB20-MNA-CIBAN-0197 (assembly GCF_040309765.1). Classification (NCBI taxonomy): domain Bacteria; kingdom Pseudomonadati; phylum Pseudomonadota; class Gammaproteobacteria; order Moraxellales; family Moraxellaceae; genus Psychrobacter; species Psychrobacter sp. TB20-MNA-CIBAN-0197. The sequence goes on along the minus strand of NZ_JBEOPC010000011.1, from coordinate 55,992 downwards.
GCCCTGTTTGATGATGCTGTCCAAACTCTAAAAGAAGGCGGCGTATTGCCTGCTGATTGGCAAAATAAGAGCCAAATTACTCGTACCAAGGATTTAAGTCACGGCGATTTTGCCAGTAACATCGCGATGACCGCTGCCAAAGCCGCCAAAACAAATCCGCGCACGCTAGCGGAGCAAATCGTAAACGCGCTTCCTGATAACCAAGATATCCGCCAAGTGGATATCGCCGGGCCTGGCTTTATTAACGTGTTTTTGCACAGTGATGCTAAGTTTGCCGTTTTAGAGGATATCTTCGCTCTACAAGACCGCTTTGGTCTTAGTGAGCAGTACGCAGGGCAAAAGGTGCAAGTCGAGTTTGTCTCCGCCAATCCGACCTCAAGCCTGCATGTCGGTCATGGGCGCGGCGCCGCCTTTGGTATGAGTGTGTCCAATTTGCTTGAAGCCGTCGGCTATGACGTTACCCGTGAATATTATGTCAATGACGCCGGCCGGCAGATGGATATCTTGGCGACCAGTACTTATTTGCGCTATCTAGAGGCGAACGGCGAGAGCGTCACTTTTCCTTCTAACGCTTATAAAGGCGACTATGTCCGCGATATCGCCGAGACGGTAAAGACGCAGCACGGCAACAGTTACGTGCATTGTTTTGAGCAAGTCGCCAAAGACGTTGCGGCAGATGCTCAGTACGATATCACCGCGAACGGTGACAAGGAGCTGATCTCAGGTGACAAAGAGGCGCATATCGATGGCTTAATTGCCAATAGTAAATCATTGTTAGGCGCGAACTATGAGTTGTTTCTTAATGCGGCGTTGACGGGTATTTTGGCTGACATTAAAGACGATTTGAACGATTTTGGCGTGCGTTATGAGCGCTGGTTTAGCGAAAGATCAATCACTGATGAGATTGAGCCGGCGCTACAAATATTAGAAGACAAAGGCCATCTATACGAGAAAGACGGTAATGTCTGGTTTAAGTCGACGGATTTTGGCGATGAAAAAGATCGGGTGGTGCGCCGCGCGAATGGTCAGACCACGTATTTTGCCTCCGATATCGCTTATCACAAAAACAAGTTTGACCGTGGTTTTGATAAAGTCATCGATGTCTTAGGCGCGGATCATCACGGTTATGTGCCGCGAGTCCGAGCAGCGCTATTGGCTCTTGGTATCGACGCCGAGCGTTTGGATGTGGTGTTAGTGCAGTTTGTTGCTTTATGGCGCGGCAGCGAAAAAGTACCCATGTCTTCGCGCTCTGGGGAGTTTGTGACACTGCGTGAGCTACGTGAAGAGGTCGGTAATGATGCTGCGCGTTTTTATTATGTGGCGCGTAAGCCTGAGGTGCATGTAGACTTTGACTTAGAGCTGGCCAAATCCCAGAGCAAAGACAATCAAGTGTACTACATTCAGTACGCGCACGCCCGCGTCTGCCGCGTATTAGAAAAACTAGAAACTAGCGGGCTGAGCGTTGATGACAGCGTAGGTGCAGCGCAGCAAAACTTGCTGAGCGCGCCAAGCGAAGAGGCGCTTATTAAGCTGCTAGCCGCTTATCCTGCGACTTTATTGCGCGCCGCAACAGGTTATGAGCCGCATATTTTGACCAACTACCTCAAAGAGTTAGCCGCGCTGTTCCACGGCTGGTATGACACCAACCGTATCTTGCCTATGAGCTTGACCTCAGGGGCGACACCGAGCGCTGAGGAGCTAGATATGATGCAGGCGCGCCTGCGTTTGTCAAAGGCGGTTCGGCAAGTACTAGCTAATGGCCTAAATCTATTAGGGCTGACTGCGCCTTCTAGCATGTAGGCGAATACGTTATACTGCTATCAGTGTGGTTTTAGATTAATATAGTCTTATATCAACATAGTCTTATATAAACTCAGTAGGGAGAAACCGATCCATGTTAGCCAAAAAACCTAGAGGCGCCACTGAAAAACGTAAGTCGAGTAGCGTATCAGGCTTATTGTGGATGTTCGTTGGTGCAATACTGACGCTAATGATAGGGGTGTTTATATACCTCTCGCCCTTGTTCAATTTCAGCCCCACAGGCAGTGAAACCGCAGCTGATACTGATCGGCAGATACAGCCGCGCGTGGAGACGGACACTGACAATGCCGATTATGAGTTTTATGATATCTTGCCTAACCAAGAGATGGCGACTATTCCTGATGAAGATATCGGCGGAGCTGAGAATGATCGCTTAGGGGCTACCGACGACTTTGAGGCTGATGTTGTCGTGACTCAGCCTGAGACTAACGCTGACAATAGTAATGATACCGGCAATTTTGGTATTTCTGAAACTACAACGATTGAACCGAGTAGCAATTCAGCAGCTAATAACAGCGGCGCTAATAGCAGTGCTAGTAATGAGATTACCATAGTAGAAGAAAATGCCACTTATGACGGCACTACGCCTGCATCTCCTAATAGTAATGCAAGCAATAACGCCAATACGGCTGCTAATAGCGGCGCAGCGACAGTACAAAGAGTGCAAGCACCAACTTATATCCTGCAAATCAATAGCTTCGGTGATGCTGATGAAGCGGATCGTCGCCGCGCGCAAGTGCTGATGGCAGGGGTCGATGCCAAAGTCGTCAAAAATACGACTGGTAATGGCTTGCCTATTTATCAAGTGATTTCGCGGTCGATGACTACTCGTCAAGAAGTCACTAGCGCTCAGCAGCGTCTACAAAACAACGGTATCGACTCTATTATCGTCGAGCAGCGCCGCTAGCGGCAAGAAGTTACTAACAAGAAAAGCGTCACATCGACGCTTTTTTTGTGCTATTTTTTTGCTGAGGGCACTGAGCAAGCGCTTGTTTTAACGATAAGATATTTTAATTATGGATTATCTGAGCCGATAGCCATCAGCAAGACTATCGCCCTTTATAAACGAACAGTGAGAGCCTACTCATGAACTCAGCTGAGACGACAACAGCATCAACTGGGATGATCAAATCATTCTTTCAAAAGTATTTTATCGATGCTTTTACAGGTATGGCCTTGGGGCTATTTGTCACTTTAATCGCTGGACTTATCATCTCGCAAATCGGTGGTTGGTTGCAGATCCCGGCGCTGATGGCTATCGGTAAACTTGCCTCTGTGCTAATGGGCGCAGGGATAGGCGTAGGTATCGCTTACTATCTCAAAGCGCCGACGCTTGTCATGCTTAGCTGCTTAGTCGCTGGTATGCTTGGCGCGCATACTGAAGCCTTTATGGCAGGGACATTGTTTACCGCGCAAGACGCTGGGCCGGCTACTTTTTTGGCGCTGCCTGGTAATCCTATTGGCGCTTATTTGGCTTCCGTGTTTGCCTATCGGGCGGGTACTTGGGTCTCAGGTAAGACTAAGCTCGATATCTTGCTGGTGCCTTTAGTAGTCTGTACGGTGGCTTGGGCGGTGTGTGCTTTTCTTAATCCACCGGTAGTCGTCGCAGTCAATGCAGTTGGTCAAGGCATTCAAGCAGCTACGGAATTACAGCCGCTACTCATGGGCATCGTCATCGCGGTCATCGTCGGTATCTTACTGACACTACCAACCTCTAGTGCGGCTATCTGTATCGCCATTGGCCTTGGCGGCCTCGCTGGCGGCGCGGCGGTGGTCGGCTGCGCCGCGCACATGATTGGCTTCGCGGTTGCTAGCTTTAAGGATAATGGCTTTAGTGGCGTCATCTCGCAGGGCCTCGGTACGAGCATGCTGCAAATTCCTAATGTCCTCAAAAAGCCGATTATCTTATTACCTGCTATCGTAGCGAGCGCCATCGTTGGACCTATCGCAACAGTAGTGTTTAAGCTGGCTTGTACTGCGACCGGCGCAGGTATGGGTACGGCTGGACTGGTAGGAGTATTCGGGGTGATTGAAGCCTCACAGGACCTGATGAGCACTACGCAGTTGTGGACGGCGATTATCTTACTGATGTTTGTACTACCGGCTATCATTGCAGGATCTGTGGCTTGGCTAATGCGAAAATCAGGCTGGCTAGTCGCGGGCGATATGAAATTACCCTAACGCGCATGCAATAAATAAACGCATATATACAAAACTCGCAACTATAAAAAACGCCTAAGCTTTAGAGCTTAGGCGTTTTTTATTGCCATCATAAATGAGGGATTAAACAAACAAGTGAACTAAGAACGACTGGTTTTTGCTGAGTTGCGTTTTTTCATCTTGCGAGATAGCTTATTAACGTCATTCAATATCTTGCTATAACGGTTTGGGAATACCCGCTGCACCGCATCTATCATCTTAGCATCATTACCAATCAAGCGCCGCGGCTGATTGGTAGCGGCGGCTTCTAGAATAATCCAAGCGGCCTCATTGGCATCAAATTTCAAAAACTTATTAAAGCTGCGAATGGCGCTCGGGCCTGAGCGCATGCCAAGCTCGCTGATGCTATCGTTACCGCGGGCGCTGTTGGCGATATTAGTACGGATACCGCCCGGATGAATACAAGTCGCTGAGACGCCGCTACGCTGAATATCGAGCTCTTGACGCAAGCTCTCAGTGAAGCCGCGTACCGCAAACTTACTGGCGTTATAAGCAGACTGAGACGGCTGAGCGGTGAGACCAAATAGGCTTGAGATATTAACGATGTGCCCATGCTCATAGAATTGACGTGATTTATTATCGGCTTTGGCTTTACTGGCATTAGTTTCACTAAGCTTGACGCTGTTTTTGATCAGTGGCAAAAAGGCCTTGGTGCCATATACCACGCCCCAGAAGTTGATATCCATCACCCATTCTAGCTCCTCTAAACTACTACCTTCGACCGTCGAGTAGAGCGCCACGCCGGCATTATTGAACACAAAGTTCACTTTGCCGTGGTCGGCGACTACGCTATCCGCCCAGTTATAAACGGCATCTTTGTCCGCAACATCAAGGACACTAATAGTGCTTTTAACATCATAACCTTCGAGCAGTTTTTGCGTTTCAGCGAGCGGCTCTGCACCGATATCTGAGAGCGCCACCTCACAGCCCATTTTGGCCAAATGGATAGCAAGCGCGCGGCCCATACCCGAGCCTGCACCAGTAATCGCGGCGACGTGACCTTTATAAAAGTCGCTGATATCTTCGCTTTGCGTGCTATTGGAGGCATGAGGTTGTAAGGAGGCAGGCAAATGCTGGCGTAGGGCCGCGGTCATAGAGTTCAACATGAGTAACAATCCTTTGTAATGATGAGAGTAATAATAAAAGTAATGAGGTATTAAGTACGAGCGTTAATAAGTACGAGCGTTAAATAGATAAAATAACACGTTAAATACAAACGAACATGATATGAGCTTATCACGACTTAGGCTTGCAATTGAAACCCATCAGTGTACGCAGCTGTCATCTTTTAGCATAAAAAAAGGTGTCTAGCATACATAATGCTAGACACCTTTGTATTATTTAATAAGCCTATAATTGCCAACAATAAAGAGCTAGGCAATTTTAGGGATTTTGCCTTCGTTGATGACGGTATCATCGACAGTGACTGACTTAGCATTTTCCATCGATGGTAGCTCATACATAGTTTCTAGCAAGGCGTTTTCGACGATAGAACGTAGACCACGCGCCCCTGTTTTGCGCTCCATGGCTTTTTTGGCGATGGCATCAAGCGCCTTTTCGGTAAAGGTAATCTTAGCGCCTTCCATATCGAAGAGATACTCGTATTGCTTCACCAAAGCGTTCTTAGGCTCGGTCAATATCTGGATGAGCGCATTTTCGTCGAGCTCTTCTAATGCGGCTAATACCGGCAAACGGCCAATCAGCTCTGGGATCAGGCCAAACTTAATCAAATCCTCTGGCTCGACAAGCTGTAGTAAGTCTGAGCTGCGGCGGCTATCGTCTTTTGAGCTGACATCAGCATTGAAACCGATACCGCCTTTTTCAGTGCGCTGCTGGATGACTTTATCGAGACCAGCAAAAGCACCACCTACGATAATCAGGATATTACTGGTATCGACTTGGATCAGCTCTTGCTGTGGATGCTTGCGACCACCATGCGGCGGAATAGCAGCAACTGTGCCTTCGATGAGTTTGAGCAGTGCTTGCTGAACGCCTTCGCCTGAGACATCACGAGTGATCGATAGGTTCTCACCTTTTTTACTGATTTTGTCGATCTCATCGATATAGATGATACCTTGCTCGGCTTTGCTGACATCATAATCAGAAGCTTGCAGTAGTTTTTGTACGATGTTTTCGACATCTTCACCGACATAACCCGCTTCGGTGAGCGTTGTTGCATCCGCCATAGCGAAAGGCACGTCAAGAAGGCGCGCTAACGTCTGCGCGAGTAAGGTTTTACCTGAGCCGGTCGGACCAATTAGCAAAATATTACTCTTGGCCAACTCAACCATCGCATCATCCGCGCCGATCTTAGCTTTTTTCTTATCACTGGCCAAAGTTTGGCTGACTTTCAGGCGCTTATAGTGGTTATAAACCGCAACGGCCAAGGCTTTTTTGGCCGCGTCCTGACCGATTACATAGTCATCAAGCTTGGCGCGCAGCTCCTTAGGAGTCGGTAGCTTTTTGTTGACCCATGAGGTATCAAGCTCGCCATCTGTTTCTTCCTCGTCAACGCTGTCTACGATGAGGTCAGTACAAAGCTCAACACATTCATTACAGATATTGGCATCATCAGCGGCAATTAACTGTTTTACTTCACTTTTGGCTTTACCGCAAAATGAGCACTGCGGGGTCTTATCTTTCGCCATATAGAGGCACTCCTAAAATCTTGCTTTTTAGTTTAAAACTTATCGATAACGGTGAGTCAGTCGTCTACTTAAACCCTAATACTCTAGGGCGTGTTGAACATTCACAAATGCGCACTGCTGATCGCTAAAATAGTTCTAGTCTAAGTGAAAATTGCAGGTAATGCTCATTGCATTGGCTAGATTTTCACAACGACTAGGGCGATTTTAGCATCAGCCCTCACGACAACAACAGGGACAGGACTATTTTTTGCCGCTTTATTGATAAAAATAGACGCTTAGAATGACTAAACTTACTATTTTTATCTGCAAATCGCCTAAAAAATAGTCTCTGTCAGTGCCATGGTCGAATGTTCAACACGCCCTAGTGACTTACTACTTAAATTATCAGCATTAGAGTATTCAGTATTCAATCATAACTATCAGAGATTACTTAAGGTCAGCAGGGCGACGCTCTAATACTTCATCGACTAAACCATACTCTTTGGCTTCCTTGGCATCTAACCAGTAGTCACGCTCAACGTCTTTTTCGATCTTCTCTACTGGCTGGCCGGTACGCTCAGCCAAAATCTCGTTGAGACGGGCACGAGTCTTGATGATTTCACGCGCGTTAATCTCGATATCAGTCGCCTGACCTTGCGCGCCGCCCGATGGCTGATGAATCATTACGCGCGAATTAGCTAGCGCATAGCGTTTACCGCGCTCGCCCGCTGCCAACAAGAACGAACCCATGCTATAAGCACCGCCCATACAGATGGTTGACACTTCAGGCTTGATAAAGTTCATCGTATCAAAAATAGCGAGACCGGCACTTACAGAACCACCTGGAGAGTTGATATATAAATGGATATCTTTGTCCGGGTTTTCCGCTTCTAAGAATAGCAACTGAGCGACGATAAGGTTGGCCATGTGATCTTCGACTTGACCGGTCAAAAATATCACCCGCTCACGTAATAGACGCGAGAAAATATCGAACGAACGCTCGCCGCGTGCGGACTGCTCAACCACCATAGGGACGAGAGCGCCTTGTGCCGCTTGGCCTGCACTTTGCACTTGATCGTGGGCGCTCATCAGCATATCGAAATGAGGATTGGCAGTGATGCGATCATAATCTGTCATAGGAATGTCCTAATATTTAAAGGTAAATAGAAAAGGGTAGTAATAAAATAACTGTTTTTATAAAAAGCGCTGTTTTTAGAATAGAGGGATTAGTCTGTGAACGGACTAAGCTATAAATTAAAAAGTCCAGCAATAGTAACTTTTTTAGGGCGTACTAGTAAATGCTTAGCGTCACAAATGATAAATTGTCCCCTATTAATAAGGCGTCAGTCATCAATTATCAAGGGCAGCGTAGCAAAGATAGTAAAAAACTCACTATTCGTCATAGCCAAAAGCAAATCGTACTGACAAAAATGCCCCAACAAAGGTGTTGAGGCAATTTATATATCTCGCTGCGCTCAATGCGGTAATGATCGCTCATTCATGCGCAAAGGCGGTAAGACTCACTGACTACATCGCTTGCTGCTGCTGTTGCTGAGCCGCGAGCAGGTCTTGATAGCTGACTTCTTTATCCGTGACTTTACCTTGCTCAATCAAATAGTCAACCACTTGGTCTTCTAACACGACTGATTCGATATTTGCGCGTTGCTGCTTGTCATTAGTGTAGTACTCGATGACCTCAGCTGGATCTTCGTAGTTTTCAGCAGCTTCTTTGATGAAAGTCTCGACGCGATCTTGATCGACTTCAATACCCTGAGTATCGATGAGGCGAGCGACGATGATACCTAGACGCGCGGCACGTAAGGCTTGCTCTTCGAACAGCTCATTAGGCAGCATATCTTTATCAAAGCTATCAGCGCTTGAGCCGAACTGCTGAGCGAAACGCTGCATCATCATGCTGCGCTGACGATCGATCTCTTGCTCTAGCATCGCGCTTGGCACATCAAATTCGTTTTTCTCTAGTAGCGCATCAAAAGTCGCTTGCTTCACTTGGCTACGCGCGGCGTTCTTGATTTCGCGTTCCATATTTTTGCGCACATCTTCTTTTAGTTTGTCTACGCCGCCTTCAGTCACGCCGAACAGCTCAAGGAACTCTTCATCGATCTCAGGTAACTTAGGTTTTTCGACCAATTTGACATTGATCTTGAACTGAGCTTCTTTACCTGCTAAGTTTTCGGCTTGATAATCTTCTGGGAAAGTCACATCGATGGTCTTTTCTTCGCCAGCTTTCATGCCTTTGATACCGTCTTCAAAGCCTGGAATCATCTGACCGCTACCGATGACTAGTTTGAAGTCTTCAGCGCTACCGCCTTCAAACTTTTCGCCGTCGATTGAACCTTCAAAGTCGAAAGTGACCTGAGTATCTTTGGTCGCTTTACCTTTTTTCTCAACGTACTCTTGACGCTGCTTTTGTAGGTTTTCGATCATAGTATCGACATCAGCATCATCCACAGTAGCAGTATGACGCTCTACTTCGATCTCATCGATACCTTGTACTTCCACTTCTGGGAAGATCTCAACAGTCGCTTGATACACTAAGAAGTCATCTTCAAGTTTAACGTCGTCGATATTTGGCATACCAACGGCGCGGATGTCCTCTTCTTTGATCGCTTCAAAGACCGTATCACGGATCACATCGTTGATCACTTCTTGCTGAATGCCCGCGCCATACTGTGAGCGGATGTGCGACATTGGCACTTTGCCTTTACGGAAACCGTCGATTTTGGCGGTTTTCGCCACTTGGCTGATGCGGCCTTCGACTTTACTTTGGATTTTTTCTACGGGGACTTTAACCGTCAGCTGAGTCTCTTTGTTAGACAGCTTGTTGGTTGTGACTTGTAAATCTGTAGCCATGTTAATTACACCTTAGATGATTAAAATAATAGCCAATCGCGCTTATATATGGATAAAGATAAACGAGTTATCGATTGCCGTTAGAATGAATAGGGTCTTGCAGATATCAGATTTAAACACTCAGGTTGAAATACTTAGCCTTAAATACTGAGCTTTGAACACTGAGCGCTGATAACCATTACCGCTGCCTGTAACCCTGATTACTGTTTTAGTCAGTCTTTTATCAAATAAAAGGGCCAAAGCCCAGCAGCAATAAAATTTAAAAGTAGAACAGTATAATCTATCTACTAATTAAAGTAAAAGCTATCTGTTTACCTAAGCGTATATTTGCTTTAAATTGCTTGCGAAAAGCGATAAATAGATGCCCAAAACCTCATAATTGCTGCAATAATTGCCTAATCGCTTGTCCGCGATGACTGATTTGGTTTTTATGAGCGCTATCCAAACTTGCCGCCGTTGCCTCTAATTGGGGTAACCAAAATAGTGGATCATAACCAAAACCACCATCGCCATGTGGCGCGTCTAATATCTCCCCTTGCCATAACCCTTGAGCGATAATCGGAAGCGGGTCATCAGCGTGAAGGACCAGCGCTAGCACACAGACGAACATACCCTTAATGGGTGCGTTTGGGTTTTGCTTACGAATAGGCTGCAAGTCAGAGATGAGCTTGGCGTTATTGTTAGCGTCATTGCCATGCTCGCCTGCATAGCGAGCAGAGTAGATGCCGGGCGCATTACCTAACACTGGCACACATAAGCCTGAATCATCGGCAATCGCCGGCAACCCGCTGCTACGGCTAGCATGACGCGCCTTGATAATGGCGTTCTCAACGAAGCTCAAACCGTCCTCGATCGCATCTGCTATATTGAGCTGACCTTGAGGTGTGATGGTAATGTCCAAGTTCGCTGCTGCAAATAATCGCTCAAACTCGGCAAGCTTGCCTTTATTATTGCTGGCTAGCACCCATTGACTTTGTGCCGAGAATTGCTTCTGTTCTGAAAATTCGCTGAACTCATCCTTTGACGGGCTCTGTGCAAGCGTTTGCGAAGTGGGAATATTCATAAAAACTATCCAAGATTTGAGAAGTTGTGCTGCGTTATCCGCTAGCCTATACTAGTTAGCGAATGCTCTATAACATTTAGTAACGGATATCACCCGCGACTATTGTTATACTAGCTCACAAGCTACAGTGAATTATAGCTTACAGCTTATGTCCTTTGAGTTTACTTCTTATTCATTAGAATCTATAACATTGATTTAAATCGATAAGTAGCCACTCGGAGTCATTAAGCTCGTTTTAGGGTTATAACTTTTTAGATTTCTGATAAAGGAATTTATAATAAGGTGCCTAAATACTTCAAGGTACTTCAAGCACCAGTGCATATTCACTAATAATAAACTCAGCCAACTTAGTCTTCTATTTAATAGCGAGCTCTATCATCAAAACGGTGTAGAGATTACGGCTATAAAGTGTTGGCTAAAACAGCAAGGATAAAATAACTATGTCAAATATCAAACTACCAGATCTACCTTATGCCAAAGACGCACTAGAGCCACATATCAGTGCTGAGACACTAGAGTATCATCATGACAAGCACCATGCAGCTTACGTAAATAAATTAAAAGATATGCTACCAGGTTCTGGTCTTGAAGATAAGACACTGCCTGAGATCATCGAAGCTACGGCAAAAGACGATAGCAAACAAACTATGTTTAACCAAGCAGCGCAAGTCTGGAACCACACGTTCTACTGGAACTGCATGACGCCTGACAATGGCGGCGGCGAGCCAACAGGTGATCTAAAAGGTAAAATCGAAGAAGATTTCGGTAGTTATGACAAATTCCGTGAAGAGTTCAAAAATGCAGCGACGTCACAGTTCGGTTCAGGTTGGGCATGGCTAGTTACTGATAAAGTTGGCGGCAAACTTTCTATCATGAAAACTAGCGATGCAGATAACCCACTTGCACACGATAAAATAGCCGTATTGACTTGTGATGTGTGGGAGCACGCTTACTACATCGATTATCGTAACCGTCGTCCTGACTATGTCGATACGTTCCTAGACAAGCTAGTGAACTGGGACTACGCAAATGCGAAATACAAAGGTCAAGATGCTGGTGTTGAAGGTAAATAAGCTACCTAGCTTTTGATTTGTAAATAAAAAGAGGACGCTGAGAGGCGTCCTTTTTTGGTTAATTTAATATGTTTCTGATTAGTTTTCTAATGCTTTTGTCCAGAAACCTCTCAAAGCTTTGATGTAACGTTGAATATCAGACTTGTTCAAAACAACACTTTCATTAACTATAAGGTTTGAAAAATATTGATTTAAATTACGTCCAGATTTTCCATCAAAGCCATGCTTTATCACATTAGCAACAGTCCTTAATTCTTTATTCAGTAGCTTCCAGTCAGAACAGGAATCAAGTTTATAGTTGTCTTTAGCTAATAGAGGTTTTAATATATCAGTATCGGCTGAACCAAATGCTCTTATCTTTTGTCGCTCAAAAAGATGAAATAACCAGACTGCTGTAGAATTCAAAAACTCTTGTTTTAACTCTTGTTCAATCAAAAAATAATTAACTTCCTCAAAATAAGCATCTTCTTCTATCATTCCTACATCATCTATGTCAGGATCAAAACTCTTTGATTTCTTTTCAAGAAATAGCTTTCTTTTTTCTATAGCTTCTAATTCAATACTTTCAAAACTACTTAATAGTCGAGTAAGAGTTGTTCGTTCGAATCCATCTATCTCTTGCTCGATATTTATTTTTATTATTTCGGGATCTATCATATTATATTCCTCCTGAGGAAACGTAAATTCAGGCTGTGGATAGCGTAGTAGACGTAGGCTGGATTAAAAACCCAGCCTACAAATATAGTTAAGATTATTATTTAAACTTAATCCTACAACACCTCGAACCCAAACCTACCCAACGCCTCACGCAGCATCGCAATATTATAAGAAGTATCTACACTGACTTTACTCTAAAACCCCAGCCCCTGTCATTACTAATGACCAACTTTAATCAACCATTATCCAGTCACTATCCCCTACTATCGACGCATCAAACACCCGTTTTAAGCCTTGCTGAATCAGCTCAAAACGTAACGGTATAGGCTCGTGGTCTACTGTGATGATAGGTGCATCTATCGGAGTGATGGCTTGCCACTGCGCATTGTCATTGGTTTTATTCGCCAATACAAAACTAAAGAACGCCGTGTCACCTGCCATCATACGCAAATCATCAACGACCAGCTGTTCGGCTGCATCGCCAGTGGTAGAAGTGGCGGGTAGCATTTGGACGCGATACCCTGTCCAATCACCAGAGAACCAGTCAAGACGCTGGGCATAGGGTCGGCTTTGCGTTGGCATATTTGCCCTTATCGTTTGCGCATTATCGTACTGTGTCAGATAGCGATATTCAGGCAAGCGGCTATCTAAGACACTGCCTCTGAGTTCAATCAGTCTATGCTCATTATTTTCGGCAACGGTACGCCACATAAGTATCGTCGGTAGGACGGGCATGGTTTTGATGCGCGTGGTATTGATATTAGCCACTGCCAAAGTTTGCTCCGCTTTGGATTGGGCGTGGTATTTTAATCCTAAGCCCAATAATAAATAACTGCTACTGAGCAGCAGCATCCAAACCGCAAGGCGCTGACAACTCATCAGCAGTCCTGTTTTAAATACCGCAAGTTTGCACCCTTTAATAAGTCCCACGATCACCGCTATCAGGAGCGGGAGGGTATAGAGTGGATCAATAATAAAGACGGAGGCAATACTGATTGGGGTCATCTGCAACGGGTCTTGCAGCGGCCAAAATAGCTGCGTGCCGTAGACCGTAAAGCTGTCCAAGATAGGATGGGTGGTCAACACCAACGTCATGGCAAGTGCTAAGCGCCGCGTTGAATAAGGCAACGGCATATTGCGCCAGTGATGATAGCGACTGATTAGCCAAGCGCCGACGATACCTACTGCGCTCAGGACAAATAATGAATGACTAAAGCTGCGATGGTAGGTCATGTCGCTGATGGGGTCGGGGTAGCTAATCAGTACATCCAAGTCAGGCAGCGTGCCCAGTATCGCCCCGTATAGGTAGGCTTTGCGACCCTGATATTTGCCAAGTGCTGCCCCTTGCACGCTCGCGCCCAAGACGATTTGACTGAGTGAATCCATAGCGCTCTTATTAAATTAGGGTTTAGGTTAACTACAGTACGTCAAAGTTATGCGCTATTATCGCCTCACGCAGCATCGCAATATTATAGTACGCGTGCGCTTTCACGGTATTTTGAAAAAAGATATATAGCACATCAAAATGCTGACGCTGATTGGCAATCGCTTGCGCCCAATTCTGCATCTCCGCCTCGCTATAGCGATAATCATGACGATCGGCGGCGCTCATCGCATCCCACCAGTTTAGGTTGTTGCCATGCATGCGCAGGTAGCCTGTGCGCTCGGTAAATATCAGCCGCGCAGGCGGTAGACCGCTGACTTTAGGATAGTCAACGCTGCACCAAATGAGACCTTGCTGTTTAAAGCTATCGACTACTTGCGGAGTGTGCCATGCGTTATGACGAAACTCGACTGCTAGCGGATAATCGCCAAACCAGCTGACCAGATTGGCTAGATATAGCCGATGCTCACGAGTACGATCAAAGCCATGGGGGAATTGCAATAGTAGAGGCGCGAGCGCATCGGCTTCGATGAGTGGGGATAGGGCGTTTAAAAATGCTTGTGCGTGCTCCGCTGTGCCCTTACGCGCATGGGTAAAGTCTTGGTGCAGCTTGACGGCGAATTTGAGCTCACTGTCCGCTTGCTCATAAGCTTTATTAATCATACCGGTAAAGGCTTTTTGGCCGATAGGCGCATAAAAGGTACTATTAATCTCGACCGCGCCATATTGCTTAGCGTACTCACGTAAGAAGTCAGTCTTTTTGGTGCCTTCAGGATACAGCGTACCCAGCAGGTCAGTATCGCTATAGCCGCCTGTGCCTAAATAGATGGTCGAAGTAGAATGATTATTCATATAGTCAGTTCAAAATAAAATTGTTATGAAATTATGAAATTAAGCGCGCTACGCCATTTTTATAGTGAATCGACTACAGTATCCTATTGCTAGCGGCCTTTATTACAGGTTCGACTTTACTTTTGTCGCTGCCACAGCCATTCGATAACCGCTAGTACGGCATTGTCGTCACCTAACTCACGAGTGATTGCACCGCGACCTTCTGCAAATAGCGACTGCGCGTAGTCTTTGGCTGCGTCCACGCCCATGAGCTTCACGTAAGTTGATTTATCAAGCTTCTCATCGCTTCCAGCCGGTTTACCCAGATCATCGGTATTTCCTGTCACATCCAAGATATCGTCTTGTACTTGAAAGGCCAGACCAATATGCTGGGCACAGTCCTGCAGTGCCATCCGCTGCGGCGCTGTAGCACCGGCGCATATTCCGCCCATCAGCAGCGCCGCTTCTATTAACGCGCCGGTCTTATCTCGGTGGATGGATTCCAAATCCGTTTGCGATATGTCTGTACTCGCCTCGGCATTGAGATCGAGCATTTGCCCTGCCACCATGCGCCGCGCTCGCGGTGCAAATACGGCCAAAAGCTTACTGGCTATCACCTCATTAAAAGGCGCAAAGGTGGGTATCTCGGCGCTGAATATTTCAAAGGCTAAAGTTTGTAGCACGTCCCCTGCTAGCAAAGCGGTCGCCTCATCAAAGACGATATGAGCGGTGGGCTGGCCACGGCGCAGCTCATCATCATCCATACACGGCAAATCATCGTGTACAAGAGAGTAAGTGTGCAACAGCTCCACCGCTAATGCCGCTCTTCGGCACATATCATAATGGGCTTCATGGCGCAAAAGAGTCGCCAAGCCAGCTGGTTTATCTGCTATGGCGCTTGTCGTTTCGGCTTGTCCAGTAACTGAGGTCACATCATCAGTACTCGCGATAATACTAGCAAAAGCACTGGCGACTAATAAAGGCCGCACCAGCTTGCCTTCGCCGGTCATCACATAGCGACAAGCATCACCGAGCGGACTTGGCAAATTGGCGTAAGTAAATAGCGCTTCAATATCTGCGGCTAATTGTGTGCGTAACGAGTAAGAGAGCTGCTCAAAGGAGTCAAAAGGAACGAATTGCGAAGTGGAGGGGAGAGACATAAAGCTACCAATGACTAAGTGAAAAGACAAAAGCGAAAATCGCCTTAGTTTAGCATGAGTTTAGCATGATAGTGACAGCGGCTTATATAGCGACTGCGCAAGTATAGTCGCTTAGCCCGTATTGCGCGCGAGTAAGATTGGCTAAGCTTTGGTTACGTATTGATGATTTCATTCAGAGTGCTAATATGTTTTTATAATATAAGCCTTAAAGGCTTAATAACGATGAGTTGTAGAGCCGGCTCTTCGAGGGTGCTGCTATACAAATAAAGCATCTTGCAGAGTAGGTAAATGTCTCTTAAAGACTTAAGAGTGACTTACGAGTCCGGCTTTAGCTTGTGACAGTCGCGGTTATAATCCCTAAACTGATTGTCGATACAGGCTAAAGGGCACTGATAGCAACATACATTGCAGTACGCTCTAACCGGTCAAATTAAATAGCTGGTCTTTCATCTTATTGATCTTTTATTAATTATTATTTTTTACTACCTATTAGTTCTTACTAATAGCTATCAACGATAACTTTAATTCAAAAATGTAATCATTCAAATAATGAACCTTTTAATAAGCTTTGATTGTATCAATCAGCTTGTATAGCCCTATAAATCTTATAACCCAGCAAGGAGTTTCAAATGGTATATCAAGGAAATCGCATTACCGTGAGCATGCTAGAGGATGGCATTGCTAATATGCATTTTAATGCTGAAGGTGAGAGCGTCAATAAATTTGACATGGAAACCAATAAACAGCTTGGCGAAGCGGTGAGCGCTTTAGAACAAGCCGACGATGTTAAAGGTCTTATCGTCACTTCAGGCAAAGGCGTGTTTATCGCGGGCGCCGACATTACAGAATTTGTCGCTTCATTCCAAAAACCAGAAGATGAAATCAAAGACTGGGGCGTCAAAGTCAATGGTACTTTCAATCGCTTTGAAGACTTACCATTTCCGAAAGTTGCGGCTATCAATGGCGCGGCACTTGGCGGCGGCTGTGAGATGACTCTAGTGTGTGAATACCGTGTGATGAGCGAAAAAGCCAGCATCGGTCTTCCAGAGACGCAGCTCGGTATTTTCCCAGGTTTCGGTGGTACGGTGCGTAGTACTCGCGTCATCGGTATTGATAACGCTTTAGAGCTTATCGCGACGGGTAAGCCAAAAAAACCACTTGAAGCGCTAAAGTTAGGCTTAGTGGACGCTACTGTTGCTGCTGATGACTTGCAAAACGCTGCTGTTGATTTAGTCAAAAAATGTATCTCAGGCGAGCTTGATTGGCAAGCCAAACGTGAAGAGAAGCTCAATCCTGTTAAATTAAACCAGCTTGAGCAGGCCATGGCGTTCAATAGCGCTAAAGGCATGATCTTCTCAAAAGCCAATCCTAAGCAGTATCCAGCCCCAGCGCTCGCTATCGAAGCGATCGAAAAGCACGTCAATTTGCCACGTGACAAAGCTATCGAAGTTGAGGCCACTTATTTTGCCAAAGCCGCTAAAACGCCACAAGCTGAGAGCTTAGTTGGTCTGTTCTTAAATGATCAGCTGGTTAAGAAGCTGGCTAAGAAACACAGCAAACAAGCGCATGAAATCAATGAAGCCGCGGTATTAGGTGCAGGCATCATGGGCGGTGGTATCGCGTATCAAGCCGCTAGTAAAGGCTTGCCGATCATCATGAAAGATATCAAATCTGAGCAGTTAGATTTGGGTATGGGTGAAGCGAGTAAACTACTTGGCAAAATGGTCGAACGCAAAAAGATGACCCCAGCGAAAATGGGCGAAACTCTAAGCCGTATCCGTCCTACCTTGAACTATGGCGACTTTAGCGAGACTGATATCGTTATCGAAGCCGTAGTAGAAAATCCAAAAGTGAAGCACGCGGTACTCAAAGAAGTCGAAGGCTTAGTCAAAGAAGACGCGATTTTGGCCTCGAATACTTCAACGATCTCTATTACGCATTTAGCAGAAGTGCTTGAGCGTCCAGAGAATTTCGTTGGTATGCATTTCTTTAACCCAGTACACCGTATGCCGCTAGTTGAAGTGATCCGCGGTGAGAAGTCCTCTGAAGAAGCGATTGCCACCACGGTTGCGCTCGCAACTAAAATGGGTAAAGTGCCCGTCGTCGTCAATGACTGCCCAGGCTTCTTAGTGAACCGTGTCCTATTCCCATACTTTGGTGCTTTTGACTTATTACTTAAGCAAGGCGCGGACTTTACTCATGTCGATAAAGTCATGGAAAAATTCGGTTGGCCTATGGGTCCGGCTTATCTCATCGACGTCGTCGGTTTGGATACGGGCGTACACGGTGCAGAAGTTATGGCACAAGGTTTCCCTGATCGCATGAACCCTGATTATAAAGGCGCTATCCAGCATTTATACGAAAATGAGCGTCTCGGTCAAAAGAACGGCGTAGGCTTCTATAAGTACGAAACTGATAAGCGCGGTAAGCCGAAAAAAGTCGCTGATGAAGCCACTTATAAGCTGTTAGAAGCGACCACCGACAGCGACAAACAAGAGTTTGATGATCAAACGATCATTGACCGTACTATGCTAGCTTTCTGTAATGAGACGGTACGCTGCTTAGAAGATAATATCGTCAGCACCCCTGCTGAGGCCGACATGGCTATGATTATGGGTGTTGGTTTCCCGCCATTCCGCGGTGGTCCGTGCCGTTACATTGATCAATTGGGTCTAGATAACTATTTAGCGCTGTGTGAAAAATATGCACACCTTGGCAAAGCTTATGAAGCGCCGCAAAAGATTCGCGATATGGCAGCGGCTGGTGAGAGATTCTACCCTGTTGCATAACTGAGTCTTAACAGCAGATAGACCACAGTGTATAGATAACCTATTAGGATAAGTGCCGTAAGCTTGCTAACTATTCGAGATTCATAATCTATAAGCTAAGCATGACGGCGCTGACAACAAATTGAAAAGGAATACAGTATGACAACTTTAAGTCCAACAGACGTAGTCATCGTCGACGGTGTGCGTTCAGCAATGGGAAGAACCAAAAACGGTATGTTCCGTCATGTGCGTGCCGATAGCCTATCAGCTGAGCTGGTGCGCGCTTTAGTTGAGCGTAACGACTTCGATACCAATGATGTCGAAGATATCATTTGGGGCTGTGTCAACCAAACCCTAGAGCAAGGTATGAACATCGGTCGCAATATCGGCCTGCTTGCTGATATCCCTAAGACTACCGGCGGCCAAACCGTCAACCGTCTATGCGGCTCATCGATGCAAGCTCTGCACACCGCAGCGGCGCAAATTATGACCGGCCAAGGTGATACCTTTATCATTGGCGGCGTTGAGCATATGGGTCACGTCGGTATGATGCACGGCATCGATATAAACCCTGCCGCCTCTAAGCATTATGCCAAAGCCTCTAACATGATGGGGCTGACCGCCGAGATGCTGGGCCGCATGAACAATGTGAGCCGCGAAGAGCAAGATGCATTCGGTCTAGAGTCGCATCGCCGCGCTTGGGCAGCGACTACTGAGGGTCGTTTCGATAATGAGATCATCGGTATCGAAGGCCATGATGCAGATGGCCGTCTGCAGTTATGCACCGTCGATGAAGTGATTCGTCCAGATGCGACGATGGAGCAAATGCAAAAGCTACGTCCTGCATTTGATCCAAAAGGTAGCGTAACAGCGGCCACTTCATCAGCGTTATCTGATGGTGCATCCGCTATGCTAGTGATGAGCGCGCAAAAAGCCAAAGACTTAGGTCTTAAGCCGCGTGCTCGTATTCGTAGCATGGGTATCGCTGGCTGTGACGCTGCTATCATGGGCTATGGTCCTGTACCAGCCTCACAAAAAGCACTAAAGCGCGCAGGCCTAAGCCTAGAAGACATACAAACTATCGAGCTGAACGAAGCTTTTGCTGCGCAAAGCTTGGCCGTTATTAAGTCTATGGGTCTAGAAGATAAGCAAGACATCATCAACATCAATGGTGGCGCGATCGCTTTAGGTCATCCACTTGGTTGCTCAGGCGCGCGTATCACCGTGACTTTGCTCAACGCTATGGAGCAGATGGATACTGAGATTGGCCTTGCGACCATGTGTATTGGTCTAGGTCAAGGTATCGCTACCGTTATTGAGCGCGTATAAGAGTACGAACTGACTTTTATTAAGCAATAATCTTAGTGATATAGCAAAGCCCTTAGCGAAATAGCTAAGGGCTTTTTTTATGGTTGACTCTTATCTTTCACAAGGAAGAGGGCATATTTGAGCTTATCTCATTGACGCCCTAGCTAAACTATGACTAAATAAGAGATAGTATAAATTAATATTATAGGATTCTGTAGTACACGACTACAGTCGTACAAGGAGTGTAATATGTCTACCATGATTACCGATCGCACTTATCGTATCGCCCGCGAAAATACCCAAGCGATGATTATCGATGTCCAAGAACGCCTGACCCCGCATATCTTAGATCACGATAAGATCACTAAAAAGATAGTGACTTTGATTAAAGGTCTCCAAGCGCTTGATATCCCTATCATGCTCAATGAGCAATATAAAAAAGGACTAGGCGAGACCTTGCCTGAAATCACTGAAGTGCTAGAAGGCAGTAATGCCAAAGGCTTTGAAAAGGTGACTTTTAGCGCTTGTGATACGGATGATTCTTGGCACCATTTGGCGCAGCAAAATCGCAGCATCGTTATCTTATGCGGAGTTGAGACCCATGTTTGCGTCCTACAAACCGCGCTTGATCTACTAGATAACGGTATGCAGCCGGTCATCATTGGCGATGCAGTAGGTTCGCGTTTTCCTTATGATAAAAAACAAGCCATTCGCCGTATCCGCCGCGCAGGGGGCGTGATTACTACGGTTGAGACGATTTTATTTGAGCTATGCCGCAGTAGTAAAGATCCTGCATTTAAGACCATTAGCAATTTGATTAAATAATAAGGTCAGGTGTGATGAGGCAGTCGGCTCTATAGTATATCTTTGAAGGATATTGATAAATGCGATGCTGCCGCGTAGCATACAGCAGCATCCCTAAACAGTATCGTGACTATTTCTCAAAACCAACGCTTCAAATCAACGAGTTTTTTATGTCTTTTCATCAATCCGCGACTGCCAGCCATCATAGCTCTATGCCTACTAACCAGATCTCTAATCCACAAAACAACCCTCAGTCCAATGACAGTTATCCTCCAAAAGATATGGAAGATATCACTCATTTCTTATTAGAGTTAGATGCACTAAAGCGCGTCAATCGCCGCAGTTATGTAACCAATACCGATCGCCGCGAGAATTCAGCCGAACATTCTTGGCATCTTGCCATGGCATGCTGGTCGATAGCGGAGCTGTTTGAGCTTGATGTCAATCATGAGCAGTTACTGAAGATGGCGCTCATTCATGATTTGGGCGAGATTGATGCAGGCGATACTTTTTTATATGCTGATACGCGTCAAGATGCACATATTGAAGAGCGCGATGGTATAGCCCGTCTACAAAGTGAGCGCGGCAATGCTATAGCAGATCTAAGCAAGATTTGGGAGGAGCAAGAAACTGGAAATAGCGCGGAGACTCAGCTGCTCAAAGTCGTCGATCGCTTATTGCCATTTTTGCTCAACTTAAATACTGAAGGCAAAACGTGGCGTGAGCTTGGAGTGACACGTAGCCAAGTCGCAGGTGCGCATGCGTTTATTCAAGACAGCTTTGCTCCTATTCATAAATGGCTATCACACAATATTGACTATGCGACCCAGCAAGGATGGCTGATTGATAAGTAAATTTACAAAAACGCTAGGCATAGAAAAGCCCAGTTGAGCATTGCGATCTATGCTTAACTGAGCTTTTATTTTTTATTATATTAGAGATAAATTACGGTTTCGTGACACCCAGTAATTGACCCATTTTTACAAAACTATTGGCTTTCATGGTCTCTTGCCAGTCGGCTTTTGCAGCCTTTGGTAGTACGACAATAGCGGTAGACCCTAAATAAAAACGTCCAAGCTCATCACCTGCCGCAAACTGCATATCATGGTCTGCCTCTTGTATGTCGTCAGTGCGAGTAATCTTACCTGTCGCGACGGTCTCGATACCCGCGACGATCATCGCGCCGACCAGTACTACTGCGGCCTTACCGTACTGAGTATCAAACATACAAACCAGACGCTCGTTGCGCGCAAACAAATCAGGAATATTGGCCGCTGTGACCGTGTTGACCGAAAACAGCGTACCTGGTACGTAGCGCGTAGCCGTTAAAGTACCCGAAAATGGCATATGTACGCGGTGATAGTTGCTGGGCGCAAGATAAACCGTTGCAAAGCTACCATCTGCAAAATAATCACCATCAGCGCTATTGGCCAGCAGTTGACCGATATCATAGTCACGACCTTTGGCTTGCAGGACTTTGTGATCTTTGATTTGCCCAAGCTGTGATATTATCCCATCAGCAGGACTAACGATACCACCTGCAGTACTATCGATAGCGCGTGCATCGTCTTTTAGCTCGCGGGTAAAAAAGTCATTAAAGCTCTCATAAGCGTTGAGACTATCACGCTCATACTCTTCTAATGTGATATTGTAAGCCTTGGCAAAGCTACGAATAAAGGCGCGTTTGACTAGCGGATGACGGCTAGCAGCCAAGCGTCCAGCAAGCTCACTTAATTGCTGCTGCGGCACAAACTGTTGCAGGGTGGTAAATAGAGTCATAAAAGCTACCTAACAATAAATTAAAAATAACGGCTAAAAATAATCATGATAATACCCTCATTTTATCATGATCCGCTTTTATCTGTGTGTGCATAAGTTATCTTTGCATAGTCAGCCTAACGTCTATTAATAGCTATAAAGGAGTGGTCAATGAAAGCGCTTATTCAGCGAGTAGGGCAGGCGAGTGTCGAGGTCGATGGTCAAAGCGTTGGCGCAATTGAGCATGGAGTATTGGCTTATATTGGTCTTGGTCCTGATGATGACTTACAGACTGCCAAGCGCATGATCGATAAAATACTGACCTATCGTATCTTTGAAAACGAAAATGATCCTAAAAAGGCGGACAAGCTTGATCTGAATGTCCAGCAAGTCGGCGGTGGGTTATTATTGGTGTCGCAGTTTACTTTGATGGCGAAAACTGACAAAGGTCGTCGTCCTGATTTTGGCGGCGCGATGAGTCCTGAGGCGGCAGAGTCCTTATTTGCAGAGCTGATCGCTTATGCCAAGACTCAATATCCCAAAGTGGCGACGGGACAGTTTGGCGCAAATATGCAAGTGATGAGTATCAATGACGGACCGCTGAATTTTATAGTAGAGGTGTCCTAATTTAACAGCGCCCTAATCTTTTACTAATAAGGGATAAGGATTGACCGCGCGACCTTGGATATAGATACCATAGTGTACGTGCGGCGGTGTGCCTTTAGCATTGCCGCTATCACCCACGTAGCCAATAATATCGCCGACTTCCACCCAGTCATTGACCGCAATGTCGCCGAACTCTTGCAAGTGAGCGTAATAATGTCCTGCGCCGCCTGGACCGACAATCACCACCACATTGCCGCCTAAGTTGTTTTCGCCTACTTTGCTGACGATACCATGGGTCGTGGCTTGCACAGGGGTGTGGCGCTCGGCGAAGATGTCGATGCCTTCGTGCGAGCGTCCAGCACTACGAGCAGCGCCCCAAGTATCAGTCAAGTGCTGGCCGGGTAGCGGGCTTGGTAGGCTGTTATCCGTAGGTAGCGGCTCTTGTAGCAAAGTCGCCTGCTGCCACTTGCTAACGACAAAGCTTTGCGTCTGTAGACGTAGTGTTGGTAGCACTTTATCTATGACAAACAGCAGCGCAAACCATAAAGCCGCTCTGAATAATATACCGACTACACGTCCGATAAATCCAGGCTTCGGCGCTTTTTTATTAGTAGAATTAGGGAGGGGTGGCGGTTTAGTCGATGGCATGACGCGCTCTTGTAATTTGGTTGATAGGTATAATATACCTTTATATCATATTGTTTTTTAAGAGTATGTTTACCTTAGGATTGTTTATCACCCTATTTTATCATCTTAATAGTGACTATATTTTCAGCTGCATTTACAGCGACTACGAACTGACTTAGCTTATGACTGACCCTATGGATGAATTAGCAACCGCCCTTATTATCGATACCGAAACCGATCAAGGCCGTGATCCGCGTCCTATTCAAGTGGCGACTATCAATGTCGCTACCGGTTTTGAGTGGATGAAGTACTTCAATAGCGGCCGCACGATATCGCCGGTAGTCATTAAGGTTCATGGCATTACCGACGCTGATGTCGCAGGGTGTGAGCGGTTTGAGTCTGATAAGTTTGAGCTACCAGAGTATCTGATAGGACATAACGTACGCTTTGATTGGCGCGTCATAGGTAGGCCCTCTGCCAAGCTTATTTGTACAGTCAGACTGGCGCGCGTCGCCTTTCCAGAATGGCGCTACTATGGTCAGTCAAAGTGTATCGAACAGCTACTAGGCAAAGCCGAGGCGAGCAAAATGACCATCAAAGCCCACGACGCTTTGGGCGATGCACGGATGTGTTATTTGCTTTATAAAGCCTGCTGCGCGCGCCTGGAGATTGAACCAACCGACTTTGCCGCCGCGCATAAGATATCTAATACCGCAAGCCGTGTAAGTAGGATGCCTTTTGGTAAGCACAAAGGTAAGCTGATTAAAGATGTGCCTATCCATTATATAAAATGGATGCTAGGGAACATCCACAATATGCAGCCGACGCTGTATTCGGCGCTAACAAAGCGGGTAGAGGCAGAAAAAGTAAAAGAATCACCAGACTGCTAAGTGCTCACTTTTACCTGCCATCGTTTTAATATGATCTCAGTCGTTTAACTATGAGTTTTTAACCAATCTACTGCCATCTGCCACAGCTGCGGCACTTTGCTATAAGTTTTACGACTAAAATAGCGCATGTGCCCGATGTGACTGACGCCCAAATCTTTAGGATTTAGATAGTGTTTTTCTACTGACATGTTAGGGAATACTCTAATCATATCGTCCATATTCTCGCTATTGGCAATGTCATCATCACTAAAGCCGAGCCATAATGAGGGCATAGTCAGCTCATCATAGTAGTGATTGTGAATGGTTTTACCTAGCGCGGTTTTGATATAGCCTGCGCCATTACACCACTCGCGCCACTGACGGGCGACTCCGCGTGGTAGTGGCTCGCCCATTCCGATTTTGTCAGCAGGCGTATAGCCTAAGACTAAATTAGTGAGTGGAATAAAGGCGTCCATAAAACCCATGGCTTTGAGCTTATAAGGCATCTCTAAGTTTTTGATACGTCCTGAGGAGCACGCGACATTAAAGATTGAGCTCAGAGCAGCATAGTTCGGCATCAGCCCAATAAGTTGACCACCAGCACTGTGGCCGATGAGATGGTAGCTGGCCTCAGGGAACTCGTACTGCAAAGCATCAAGCACCGCTGGCATATCATGGCGACCCCAGCTAATAAGAGAAGCATCAGACTTGGCTAGAGTCGTTGATAAAGACTGGCCGATACCTTCATTGTCATAGGTGATAACCCCAAAACCTTGCTCCGCCAAAAAAGTAGCAAAGATATGATAAAACTGACGTTTGATACCTGTCGCCGGCGCTATCATTACCGCTGTTTTTATCTTTGACGCTGTACTGGTTTGCGGATGGTAAACAGTCGCTGCTAACGGCTGGTTGCGCTCAGTCATAATAGTTAAGGGATAGCTATCGATAGCGCTATTGTCAGTATTCTTTTTATAATGACCGACAGTATCGGCAGCTAAAAGAGTGGTAGTAGGCGTTACAAGAGCATCGTTATCAAGCATAATTATATCCTAAAAGCTTAAAGTGTCGTTATTGGGTAGTCAGAAGTCGCGAATGTCATTAGATGATAAAGCTTATGATAAGATACATAGTAAACCAAGCGAATTAGACAGTAAAATATAATATAGCTGAAATAAAAGCAGCATGACCGATACGCCAGTAGTGCTCATGCAGTATGAATAAACATTAGCCTAAAATAACAGTTAAATAAATATAGGACATATTATGATGCAAATGAAGATCAACAATGAAAATTATGAAGTCATTACCAGCAATGATATCTCAAACATAGAGCAGGCCGTCGATAAATCTAGCTTAAGTATGCCTCTAGTGGCGGTCTACTGCGGTTCGCGCTCGGGTAATAGCGAGATATATGAGCAGGCGGCGCGTGAGCTTGGTCGCGCTTTAGCCCATAACGGCCTAGGTTTAGTCTATGGCGGCGCTAGCATCGGGCTAATGGGCGCAGTCGCGGATGAAGTTATCAAAGGCGACGCGCAAGCGGTTGGAGTGATTCCAACCTTTATGCTCAAGCACGAGATTGCTCATCAAGGTCTCACTCGCCTGCATCTGACCGATACTATGCACACGCGCAAGACGGTGATGGCCGAATATGCTGATGCCTTTATTACTTTGCCTGGCGGCCTTGGTACGCTTGAGGAGATTATGGAGATTGCCACATGGCGTCAGCTCTATCAGCACGAAAAACCAATGATTATTCTTAATATAAATGGTTTTTATGATCGTATGCTTGAGCATCTTAAGTTCACCACTGAGCAGGGCTTTATGAAGCAGCAAGATCTAGAGCGCTTAGTCGTCTGTAACACTATTGGGGAGGCAATTGAGCTGCTACAAACCATCGTCACTATCGACGATGAGGTCGATACCAAAAAGATGGTTGGCAATTAAACTGAGTGGCTACTCAGCTCTTAAATCCAGTTTTTAAATCTAACCCTTTAACCTAGTTATCTTAATAAAAAAGCGACCATTACAACGAGTAACGGTCGCTTTTTTATAGTCAGTCTTATCGATATGGTTATTAGATAAGAGTATGAAAACAATAAACCTAAACCTCAGCGGTCGTCAGACTATCTAAGGCCAACTCGCTAATTCCGTGGTTGACGCCTGCCATCGCTACAGGAAAACCGCGCTGTTGAGCGAGCTTTTGGGCCATTTCGTGGACATCTGCGCTATCGTTGCGCGCTAAATAAGCCCAGTCATGAGTATAGCGAGCAGTGTTAGCGGCTAAGTCTTTATCTAACACTCCGATCTCTAATAACTGAGCGACGATTTCGTCAGCGGCGAGTAAAGTCGAGGAGGCTTTGACATTTTCAGCGCGCGCATAGTGTAAGTGCTTATAGAGGCTGACATCCGCTACGCGCAAGGTATCATCTTTACCGGGTATTTGCTGTCCACCGTACAGAGCATTGCCTACCGTACGCGCACTATTAAAGGTCGGTACAAACTCAGCCACATACTCAATTGCTTGCTGACTACGAGCTTGCAGGGGCGCTTTGTCCCAGCCATCTTCGATATAATGCAGATATTGGGAAGGCAGTTTTGGCTGCGCGCTGTTTTCACTAGAAGCCACTAAGCCATCATCGAACAATGTAATCGCTTTACTCATACCATGAATCTGAAAATAGCCGCCGGGGTAAGGCGTCAGCTGTGCCATTCCTTCTGGCGTGCCGCGTGCACCATATACGATGATCTCAGGGATCTGTCCGCCCGCATCTTCCCAATGAGTAATATAAGAGGATTTGAACTCGACCATACGCTCCACATCTACCCCGACCATATCGTCGATAATACCGGTGCGAAAGCCGCAGGCATTGATTAGATAGTCGACTTCGATGGACTCAATAGCATTTGCATTCTTGCTATCTACTAAACTCATCTCAGACTTATCATCATTATCAAACGGTTTGGCGCGATGTTTTACGGGCTCATCATTGTGCTGATAGTCAATTCGCCATTTGCTGACATGATGATTGGCATTATTACAGTCACTGCATTCAACGGCGTGCACTTGTGCAACTTGGGTATTGGTAAAGACATGGGCATTGTCATAACCTTCGAGAGCCAGCTGCGCTGAAGCGGCAAGGCGAAAGATATTCCAGCCATATTCTTGTACGACAATAAGTGGGTATTTGACTTTATTGAGGTCTAAATGTTTAGCCACTGGAATGACCCATTCATCGAGAGTCTTCGGTACTGCGACTTGCTCACGTTCAGACAGCTCGATTAAGCGCTCATGGCTATAGAGCTGATAGTAATCTTCAGGCTCGCCAAGCACCTTATTGTTAGGGTCTTGAGCAATCAAGTCGCGATAAGCTTGGGTCAAAATATCAAGACGCGGCAATAAATCCTCAGGCAAACCCTCATCTCGTGTCGGTATCGCAAACACTGTAGGACGGACATCGATAGTGTAGGGATACAAGCGCAGGATATCGATACACTGCTTGAGTAGCGCCACGCAGTCCTCATCAGGAATCTCGCGGTATAAGTTGCCACCTGCATGTAGATGACACATAGGCGGACCATCGATTAAAGAGGTCTTTTTTTCAAACAAATAGGTCTCAAGACCTAAAGCGGCAAGGCGAATCGCAATAGTAGCGCCGGCCGTACCGCCGCCTAAGATACCAACGCGTTTAGATGCCGTTTTTTCACCCATCAGCGGCTGGCTCGCAAAAGGGCTAGTAAGGGGGTCAGGCGGTGTGCTTACTTTTTTGTCATGGGATTGAGTCATTATTCTGCTCTTATTATTTTAGCGTCGTCAACGGCTACGGAGTATTGATATTTGCTGACTAGAGTTGGAGAAATAACGGTAGCTCATTACTTGTGAGTACTCAGTGTTTTAAGCTCATAGACGCTATGGGTTTAAAGCTATGGGTTTAAAGCTATGGGTTTAAAGCTATGGGTTCAAAATAGTCATATATAAAAGATATGCGTGCGCAACAGGCTAAGTTCAATGGAAAACAACAACTCTATGCGTCATTAATTACTTAAAGGTAATAACAAAAATTATGAAGCTGCACTTATCATGTAGGATTATATTTTATAAAAAACTAAAGAAAGTATCAGAGTAAATACGTAAGTATATGCATTAGTTTTGTCAGTAAAAATAGAAGAAGCAGGAAGATAACAGTACTGAATATGAGGGTCATTATAATCCTCAAGCTTTTACTATGCCGCTAATATTTATGTCGCTTTTATTTATATCGCAAATACTTATACCTTTGATAATGAGCTGGCATGGACGTTAAGCACAGCTCACGAGACACCACTTGCATCAAAATCCAAAAACCGTTAAAATCGCGGTTCAATTTTCCCGCTGGGGAAAGGCTAAGAGAGCAAAAGTGTGGTGTTGGATGCTGGAATAAGCCAGTGATGCAATGGCTAGACTTACAGATGTGCTTAGTGCCTCAGTTACGTATGCTTAAAGCTTCAATAAGCAGGCATACATCGGACTTAAGAGAGTTTATTATGCGTAAAGATATTCACCCAAATTACCAAGAAGTTCTATTCCACGACACTAACGCTGACGTGTATTTTTTAACTCGTTCAACAGCAAAAACTAAAGCGACACGCGAGTATGAAGGCAAAGAGTATCCTTACTATCCGTTAGATATCTCAAGTGCCTCACATCCATTCTACACCGGCGAGCAGCGTAAGAGCTCTACCGAAGGCCGTGTGGCAAGCTTCAACAAACGCTTTGGCGCGTTTGGTGGTCGTAGCAAAAAAGCAAAAGCTGAATAATTGGCTTTTACTGAACGAAAAGCTAAAGCTTGAGTTCAAGCACCATTCAAAAAAACCGCTGAACAATCAGCGGTTTTTTTATGCAAAAATAGTTTTTTTATGCAAAAATAATAGTTTTTATCTGTTATGCGGTGCTAGAACGGGTAGCCGAGGGGTCAAACAGTTCCGCTATAAGCTCGGCTAACTGCTGCGCCCAATAGCCATACATCAGGCTGCTCGGATGAAAACCATCATCAGCAAACATGACTGAGATATCAATAGGCGCACCATTTGCATGCTCATCTATCATCCGCGCAAAATCAGTCGCCATGTACGTCACGCCATCGTGAGCATGACAGACTTGCTGCAATATGTCATCGAGCTTTGCTGCTTTACTCCCTACAAAATGACTCAAAGGCGCAGGCAATGCTGGCATTTTCTCCATTTGCGGCAATCTGGCAAAGATCAGCTGCCGCACGGCAAATTTACGCTGAGCAATAGCAATAATAGCTTCGAGCCGCTGCTGCCACTCAGCCGCTGCGACCTTGGATGTCGTATCATTAACCCCAACACTGATGACCATGACATCAAGTGGCAGACTGGGTTTAGGGATGACATATAAGCGGCGCAAAATATCAAAGCTCGTGTGTCCCGTTGTCGCCTGTACTGACCAACTCAGTGTAGCAAACTGCTGGCCAAAGCCTTGATTACCCAACGCTTGTTGCTGTAGAGCAGGTATCAGTTGACCTGCTAGCGCATCTTGTTGGGTTTGGCTGCCCACTCCAGCTGCCGCCGAATCACCGACCACCATAACGCTTAAGGTATGGTCATTGTCGTTTGTTATTTGCTGGACGGCGTCAGTAAGCTTAACTCGTCCATGACGCTCGCCCTCAGGCTCAGGCAAGCGCACCGTGTCGCGTTTGACCTTGTAGCCTTGATATAGATAGATTGGCGCTAGCAGCATCTCTTTTGCCGCGCCAGCTATTGTAGTCGTCGCTACCATCCTGTACGCTCCCGAATCGTAGTTAAAGTATCATCAATAAGTAGTTTGCCATCGACATAGACATCGCGTAGTAAGCTTTGAGCGGTGTTATCAAGGTTATCAAGCTCATCTACTGTAATGGTTTTTAGCTGACCGCTGCTATCTTTTATCAAGGCCAGTCGGCCTTTTTTTGAGCGCTTTGAGTGACTGGTGACAGGGTCTTTGTAGATATCTATCCATTTGCCATCGATACAGATAGCGCTGGCTTTCATCGCCCAGCTCATCGTGTCGCGGTTGACTTGTTGTAGCAGACCGCCACCCATACCAAAGGTAATATTCTCCGCGCTAAAACCGGCATCCATTACCGCATTGATGATTTTGCCTAAGCTTTGCGCATTGATACCATCGCCTTGAATAATGCGGACGTAATTTGGCAACACTTTATAGCCTTTGCTATTGATAGTGGTGCCAAATTTTACCGCTAAGCGCTCTAACGCTTCACGGACAACCTTAGTCGGCTCACCGCTATCAGGACGAATGACTAAAGTACCGCCCATGTTTTCAACCGCTTCTTTTAGCTCATCGCCCCAGATGTTGTCGATAGCGTTCCATAAGTCGTAACTGTCAGAGACCACCGAAAAAGCTTTGTCTGGACCGCCGAATTGTTCAATCATATTGGCAAAAGCAGCGGTCTCGCCATCGCGGCCCCAAGCAGTCATGGTACTGTGCTCAGCAGCAGGAATGGAGAAAGCGGCCATCTGTTTATCCATACCATACCAGCGACTAGCTGCGACCAAAGCGGTCATCGAGTCGGTACCTGAAAAGTTCACTAAGTTCGCCAAACTACCCAGCGCTACCGACTCAAAACTCGACGCCCCACGAGCGCCAAAATCATGTAAGCGAAAGGGTAGAGAGTCCGTAGTATCGGCAGATTTCTCAAGCGCCTTACGGATAATAGTCTTACAGTAGTAAGAAACGCTCGCCACCGTCGAGGGATACCAAATCGCGCGTAGCAGCGCAGTTTCGATATAGCTTGGCAGCCAATAAAACTCAGGATCGGTATTGACGATCTGACAGACGACATTAGAGACAGGGACGATACTGCCTTCAGGTACCGCTTCGATACGTAGTGGCAGATAGCCGCCGTGTTTTTCTAGCAAACGCTCCCAGCCTGTACGATTAAAGGTCAAGCCGTGCGCTGTTATCACCAGCTCAGCTTCATCGATATCTTGCTGAGTGATTGGGCGACTTAGATACTCCTTAATAAAGGCTTGTAGACCGAAAAAGACCACATCGTAGTCGCCTTTTCGTGCTTCGACATAGCTTGACATATACTCGCTTCCGGGCGGATATTGCACCCAGTGTGAGGTTTTGTAACTATCAGAATTTAAAATTAAATTGTTGAAATTACTCGTGTACATCACAGAACTCCTCTGCTTTTTGATGTCGCTGTTTGCTTTGTAAACAAGTTACGACGGAATAAGCCTTTGCCGTCTATCGGCTTAGGCATTGAAAATTTTTTATGGAGACGCCTCAATGATTCACTAAAGCCCGACCATCTTAGTAATAATCGCATAATGATCTTCAAACATCATTTTGGCATCAAGCTCAGCTAGTGGTAGCCAAAAAGCATGAGCCGCATCATCTCCGCCTTTCACTTTTGGCAGACCTTTGGCGTCGTTTTTTAATTGTAAATAAAAGGCTTGGGTCAAGGTACGACCACGGGCAGAGCGGTACGGATCATCGAAGGTATGCTGACTATGAAATGAGCCGCGCAGTACTGGCTCTGGGACTTTAAGGCGCGTCTCCTCGCGCAGCTCGCGAATACAAGCATCAAATAAGGTTTCTTTCGGATTGAGAAACCCGCCCGGCAGTGCCCAAAGTCCGCGCCCTGGCATACTACGGCGCTCAACGAGTAAGATATGCCCTGATTGCACCACCAGTGCATCAGCGGTCATAAAGGTCGGCGGGTAGGGGGCAGATTCCCATTGTTTTTTATATTTATCAATGAACCCAGCCTCTTCATGCAAGCGCTGATACTCAGCCGTTTTATTGAATTCTTTTAGCACATCACGTGTGGACTCAGGAGTACGCTCAGGAGTTGGCATCGCACCCATCAGATAGCTATCACGAATAGGCGTCGCTGATAGGTTTTGATAATTAGGCACTGAGACTGACGCCCAGTTAGGGAATAAGGATAAGTAATAAGAAGAGCTGTCTTTTGAGTGACCAATAAGGCCGATATCTGCTTGTAAGTCGCCCGTTACCGATTTGACGCTTGCCTGTACATATTTGAGCCAGCGCGTGTCATTGTAAAGCGCATCATCGAGCGCCACGCAGTGAATACGCGCCGCATCTTCATCGCTATACGCGCCCTTAATCATCGCGGTACGCTCATCTACCGAAAACGGATTACGTAGGCTGCGTGGCAAGTTAGCAGAACCTATTAGCATAATGACATTATCTGCCCGCTGTAGCGCTTCATCAATGACCGCTTTATGTCCGCAATGAAAAGGCTGGAAGCGTCCGATAAAAACTAGATATTTATAGTGCTTATTATGGTTAGTATTGGCTGCTGCGGATACGTTCATAAACCTTTTTCCCTACGACAAGCTTATTAGTTATTACTCAAAAAATGCTCAATGACGCTAATACTGACACAAGCGCTTAGCAGCTGACAAGTGTAAAGATGTTTTGTGCCACTGACCGTCATAAACAATGGAAATTAGTGGCTATATTTTTCGATCCAAGACGCTACTGTTGGCCAGATCTCCGCTGCAGCGTTACGGCTCATCAGTACCCGCGTATGATCGTAGTCCTCTAAATGCCCGCTGGATTTGGCGTACTCTATAAAGACATTATCAGTATTGGCAAATTTATCAAAAAACAGCTGACAGCCCTGAGTTGGGGAGATAAACCGATCGCCTTTACCGCTGATCGCATAGATAGGCGTCGTAATGTTTGCCATGCCTTGGCGATAATCAAAACGCTCATTTGCAGGCTTAAGCTGTTTATCGATGTCTTTATTTTTTATAAAGCTACTTTTAAAATTTTTTTGTAGGTTCCAGTCATACCACTGGGTCATCGTATAGTAGCTTTCGTTAAAAGGACCGAGACCGAGCTTTTTGGCAGGGATATAGCCAAGCACTTTAGTGAAGGCTTTTGCTGCAAGGATTTTGGTATAACTGATAGGGTTTAGGACAGCGCCAAAGGCTTGACAAGCAAAGGTGCTGATACTATTAATCCGTGTGATGTAGCTGGAATTTTGTACTAAAAACATGGCCAGTCCCACACCGCCGCCACTATGGGTGACACAGTGCAGGTTGGTGAGTTTGCGCTCATCGAATAAATAGCGAAAAGCCGCCTCATAATCATAAGTGGCTACAGTTTCGAAGTTAAATTTATCTTTGGGTTTGCTGCTATGACCATGACCGCGCCACTCCATAATGTAGCAAGTATGTCCAAGACCTGCGAGATAGCTTGCGATACCTAGACAGACTTTTTTGTCAGAGAAGGTGCCATGAGTCAAAAAAATATTTTGTCTCGTTATTGCTGCGCCTGCCTGTTTATGGGTAGTTTCATCAACAACCTCCCAAACGGCGATCTGTTCGCCATCTTTGCTGGTGACTAAGGTTAAGTCTTCATAGATCATAAATTACTGGCTTGTAAAGAGAGGGAGAAGGCATACACTCAGTGGTTATTAGCTTAATACAAATAATAAGCCGCTTAAATAACGAGTCATCATATCTTATAACGTTAGTCTCTTGATAATCCACATTAGCGCCTTAATATAGAGAAAGTAACGATGACGATCAAATCAAGTCCAAATCACAGTAGCAAGGTCGGAATTGACGTCTATTTAAGTTATAATAGCGTTTAAAGTCTTTATTCAGCAAAAAAATAGTTCGCAAAAATGCTACGGATTAAAATCATAATATACCCTGATATTTTTGCGATAAGTTAATTTTGACCCTAATCGTTTAATGTTTTTACAATTAAAACCGTTTTAATGATAAGTATGCAAACTGACGACATTAAGGTGCCCAATCAGGCATCGGTGTCTTAACGTACAGGAAATACTATGAGTAATCAAAACCCAACCGCAAGTGCCCCTACCAGTAATGAGGTAAACAGCAATGAAGCAGAGTTTGAGTCTGCACTTGATACCGAGCAAGCTGAAGCTAAAAGTAATATTACTATTACCGAGTCGGCGCAAGGGTATCTAGCTGAGTTATTATCTAAGCAAGATACCGACGGTATCGGTGTGCGTATCTTCGTGGAGCATCCAGGCACGCCGCGTGCTGAGTGCTGTATGGCTTACAACCAGCCCGGCGAAGAAGATAGCGCTGATCTAAAGCTCAGCTATGATAATTTTGCAGCCTTTATCGATGCCGCCTCAGTGCCTTACTTAGAAGATGCGGTGATTGACTACAATAAGGATCGCTTTGGTGGGCAGCTGACTTTCCGTGCGCCGAACTCGAAAGTGCCAAAAGTAGGCGCGGATGCTAGTATTGAAGAGCGTATCAACTATGTGCTGCAATCAGAGATTAACCCAAGTCTTGCCGCGCATGGTGGTATGGTTGATCTTATAGAGCTGATTGAGGAAGAGGGCGTTGGCTTGACTGCAGTACTCAAGTTTGGCGGTGGTTGTCAGGGCTGCTCAGCAGTCGATATGACGCTTCGTCAGGGCGTTGAAGTACAGCTCAAGCAGCAGATTCCAGAGCTGACACAGGTAGTGGATGAGACCGATCATACTCGTACCGAAAACGCATATTACAAATAAGGTCTTAGAAAGCATAAGATAAGATTAAATGATTACTTATGAAATATATTCATTAAGTAATAAAAAAATCGCTATTCTTTTCATAAGGAAGCTGGGTTATGATTAACTCAGCTTTTTTTATGCCTAACCTTTGGATATCACTAAATAGGCTCTTAATCCGGAGGTTTTTTAGAGGTTTTAACGAACGGACGAAGCACAATTAACTAACAGAGCACAATAAATAAGGAGCACGTTATGAGCGAGGAAAAT
Source organism: Psychrobacter sp. TB20-MNA-CIBAN-0197 (assembly GCF_040309765.1). Taxonomy (NCBI): domain Bacteria; kingdom Pseudomonadati; phylum Pseudomonadota; class Gammaproteobacteria; order Moraxellales; family Moraxellaceae; genus Psychrobacter; species Psychrobacter sp. TB20-MNA-CIBAN-0197. Next base: position 20,758 of record NZ_JBEOPC010000011.1, on the reverse strand, counting down.
GCAGAAAACGGTAGTCATAATCAGCGTCTAGAGACACTAGCGATTCATGCCGGCTACAGCGTTGAGCAGACCACTAAGGCAGTTGCCGTACCGATTTATCACACAAGCTCCTATGCTTTTGATGATACTCAGCACGGCGCTGATCTGTTTGATCTAAAAGTGGCGGGCAACATTTATACTCGTATCATGAACCCGACCAATGCGGTATTAGAGGAACGAGTTGCCGCGCTCGAGGGCGGTATCGGCGCTCTAGCAGTCGCCTCTGGGATGGCAGCGATTACTTATGCGGTGCAGACCATCTGTGAGATGGGCGACAATATCGTTGCGGTATCAACCTTGTATGGCGGTACTTATAACTTCTTTGCCCATACGCTGCCGCGTCAAGGCATCGAAGTACGCTTCTTTGATCATAAAAATCCTGAGGCCATTCGCGATCTGATCGATGACAAAACCAAGATGGTATTTGCTGAGAGTATCGGTAATCCACTGGGCAATATTATCGATATCCAAGCGGTAAGTGACATCGCACACGAATATGGCGTGCCAGTAGTCATTGACAACACAGTGGCTACCCCTGCTATTTGCCGTCCATTCGAATACGGCGCTGATATCGTCATTCATTCACTCACCAAATACATGAGCGGTACAGGCACCTCTATTGGTGGTGCTATTGTCGATAGTGGACAGTTTAACTGGGGCGATCATCCTAAGCGTTTTCCACTATTAAATGAGCCAGATGCCAGCTACCATGGCGTGAATTTTGTCAAAGACGTGGGCGCGGCGGCCTTTATTGCTCGCGCTCGGGTGGCACCGCTGCGTAATACCGGTGCCGCGCTTAGTCCGCTCAACGCCTTTGGAATCTTGCAAGGCATTGAGACTCTAAGCCTACGTATGGAGCGCCATGTCGAGAACGCGCAAGCGGTCGCTGAGTACCTAAAGGGTCATGACAAAGTCGCTTGGATTAAATATGCAGGCCTTGCCGATCATCCTGATCATAAGCTCGCGCAAAAATACATGAAAGGCACGCCGTCAGCTATTTTGACTTTTGGTGTAAAAGGTGGCCGTGAAGCTGGCGCGCGCTTTATCGATGCGCTGCAGCTGATTACGCGTTTGGTCAATATCGGCGATGCCAAGTCGCTGGCAAGCCATCCTGCGACGACCACGCATCGTCAGCTCAACGGTCAAGAGCTAGAGCAAGCGGGCGTCACTGAAGATATGGTGCGCTTGTCGATTGGTATTGAGCATATCGAAGATATCAAAGCGGATCTTGAGCAAGCTTTGGCTAAAGCTTAGCGCTTTATATAGCTCTCTTTATATCTTTGGTTAGATAAAATGATTCGCTAAAATAAAAATCCCATCTCGCAATAGAGATGGGATTTTTTTAATACTTAAGGTTAATAGCACTTAAAGCAAAAAGTAATCAAAGCTATTTAAGCAGTGAGCACCCGCCGCGCTATATCTTTATAGACTTGTGACTCTAGGCGGGGACCGAACTGCTGAATCACTTGCGCTGATACCTCACCGGCTAGACGCCCACACTCAGGCAAGGAGTAGTGCTGCGATAAGGCATACAAAAAAGTCCCTGAGTAATTGTCTCCGGCACCATTGGTGTCGATGACGTCGATAACCTTTGGCGTAGGGACTTTGTGAATATCGATACTATTCTGCTTATCAGATTTGTGCGCGATGATCGTATCATTAGCGCCATCAGTGACTACCGCAATTTGGCAGTAGCTCAGGAGTGCGCGAGCGGCGGCTTTGATCTGCTTTTTTTCAGTGAAGAGCTTGGCCTCTTCGCTATTACAAAATATCACCGCAACTTTATTACCCAGCATGTTGAGTAGGCCTTCTTTGGCAAACTTCACTACCGCAGGGTCAGCGAAACTGACGGCTATTTTAGCGTTATGAATACCGGCCTGTTGGCGCAGCTTAGTCATAGCCGGCTGAATACCTTCTGACATGGCAAGATAGCCTTCTAGATAGAGCCAATCCGCCTTGGTTAGTGCCTCAAAGTTGACGTTTTCCTCGCTGATATCAGCAGAGGTACCAAGATAAGTCTGCATGGTACGCTCGCCATCATCGGTCACCGCTACCACGCAGGAGCCGGTGACGCCGCCTTTATGTATCGAGCGCTCTGAGGTGGCAACGCCGGCGTTATGTAAGTCCTCTAAGTAGAATTGTCCGGCTTCATCATCGCCGACGCGGCAGGCATAAAAAGGCTTGCCGCCAAGGCTTGCAAAGGCATACATAGCATTAGCCGCTGAGCCGCCGCCCGCTTGTTTTGACGGTTCGATATCAGCCAACTGAAAGTAAGCCAGCAATTGCTGCTGCTCTTCAAACGCCGCGAGCGTCATGTTTCCTTTGGTTAATTCCGTCTCTTCTAAGGCGGCATCGCTCAACACATATTCGTGATCGACCAATGCATTGCCTATTGCTATCACATCGTACATGACTGACTTCTCCTAATTGAATGCTAGAGCGCTATTTTAAAACAAACGCATATAAATACAGACTGTTGTTATCGTAACGGATGCTAAGCTTGTAGCTCAAGTAAACGCTGATATAAGGCATTTTTTTTGACCCCAGTGATATCGGAGGCTAAGCTTGCCGCTTTTTTTACGGACAAGTCTTTGAGTAGGCGCACTAATAGCGCATCATGGATACTCATGTCGTCGCTATCTTGAGCGCTAGCCTCACCTGCGACAACGACGACTATTTCACCGCGCTGCTGATTGTCATCGGCTTTGACAAACTCAACCAAATCGCCAAGCGTCGTTTTATGCACTGTCTCAAAAGTTTTGGTCAGCTCACGGCAAAAAGTGACGGCGCGATCATGACCAAATACTGCGGCCATATCGCTCAAGCTTGCGACAATACGATGCGGCGCTTCATAAAATATTAAGGTTTCTGTCCGCGCTTTTAGTGCCTCTAACTGCTTTTGACGACCATGAGTTTTGGCATTTAAAAAGCCAATGAAGCTAAATCTATCGGAGGGCAGACCTGCGACCGAGAGCGCAGCGATAGCCGCAGAGGCGCCAACGATAGGGGAGACAGTAACATCAGCATCATGAGCGGCCTGTACCAATTGATAGCCGGGGTCACTGACCAAAGGCGTACCGGCATCGCTGATTAGCGCGACACTGTGACCTTGCTCGATCATCTCAATGATTTTGGGCGTTTGAATCGCGCTATTATGCTCGTGATAGGCCCAAAGTTTATTATGGCCTTTTTTATGTGTGTCGCTTTGTACGAGTGCTTCTGTCTTATCATTCTTACGATTATCATCACTCTCATTGGCCTTGTCAGCTTTAGTGTCGATACCGAAATGTGACAACAGCTTACCTGAGGTGCGAGTGTCTTCGCAGGCGATGATATCGACTTGTTTTAAGATATCAATGGCATGCGCAGTCATGTCAGCAAGATTGCCTATAGGGGTGGCAACGATGTACAAACACGCTGGCATCTTTGTAAGGGTGGACATGAAAACCTCAAATCGTTATAGATCATTAGAATAAAAAGTTAAACTTATGGGCAAGTAGTGCCGCTTAGCAAAAGTAAAAACGGTAAAACCTAGCTAGTTTAGCATGTTGTGCTATGATAATTCTGAAATGTTGCGCAGACTAATCAAGGCTATGAGCGATAAAAAGCCCAATAAAAAACCAGAACATAAACCGCTACTATTGACCTCGCCCAAGCAGCGCCAAGGCAGTCATTATGAGCGGCAAGCGTGTGAGTTTCTGCAAGCAAAAGGGCTTATCTTGATTGCTCAAAACTGGCAACAGCCCAAAGTAGGTGAGCTTGATTTAGTGATGCTAGAGACGGGTAAAGCTTGGTCGACTTTAGTATTTATCGAAGTGCGTCAGCGCCGAGTATCTGACTTTGGCGATGCCGCGCTTAGCATAACAGCGGCTAAGCGTAATAGGATTGTTAAGACCGCCAAGTATTTTTTACAGCAACATCCTAACTATGCCAATTATGAGTGCCGTTTTGATGTCATTGCTTATAATACGTATACGACTGATAATTATAATAAGCCAAGAGGCGCGGCGTGCAGTGCGAGGCCAGAATGGCTACAAGGGGCCTTTACAGCACAGGCTTGGTAGCCAAATACCTGTTTAGTAACGCCTAGCCATCAACGCCTAACCATCAACATTTAGTCATCAGTGCTTGCGATGAAAAATCGTTCATCAGGTACTATAATATAAGGGCTATAAGTTAAATCGCTAACAGATATCGTTACCAAAAACCTAACTACTCACGGCGAAAATTAAGTAAAGTAGCTAGACTCTTAAAGGCTTATGCAAATCATAAAATCGTATCTATCACGCCTAACAATTACGCTTAACAATCATGCACCAAGAGGTCAATAATGATAAGGATGTCCCCGCTCACTGCTCTCTCAAACGCTCTAAGTCATCAAGTAAGTCGTCAAACGTGTGCCAAGATGATGATGACAAGCTTAGTGATGGCTAGCTTGGCGATAACCGGCTGTACGACTAACTATCTAACCAATAGTACTAATGGTACTTATGGCGTACCGGTCACTGAGCGTACTATTCCGCAGCGCCTGCTCGATCGTAGTATAGAGCACACGGCCAAAATTAATGTCTACGGTTTACAACAAGATTTGCAGCAAAACAGCCGGATGAGTATAGATAGCTTCAACAGTGAAGTGCTGCTGAGCGGGGAAGTTCCTACTGAGGCGCTCAAAACGCAAATAGAGCAAGTCGTCAAGTCGATGCCTGACGTGCGTAAAGTCTATAATGAGCTAAACGTCAGTGTCGCTCGCGGTTATAGCTCAACCGTGCAAGATGGCTATATCACCTCCAAGCTACTGGCAAAAGTCGCGGCGAGCGATGGGGTAAAATCCTCGCAGCTCAAAGCGGTCACCAATAACGGCGTGGTGTATATCATGGGCCGTATGACGCCAACGCAGCAAAGTAACTTAATCGATATTGCTAATGATACAGCCGGTATCACAGAGCTTGTGCTATTTACAACCTTAGTCAATGATATAGGCGCGACTATCAGTGGTGAGGACATTATGACTGACCCGACTTTGACGAATAACGTAAATGTCACGATACCGCAAGCCACCGCAGTTATTAGGACTCCAGCACCAGTCTCTACTAATAGCGCGATTATTGAGCCTACCCCTGATAATGCGCAGCCTATTAACGCTCCTGTAGAGACGCCGGCAGCGCCTAGATCCTCTAGTCCTTATATTGATCTGTATCAAGACCAGTAGCCGCTAGCATAACCTGAACATTGACGATATGTTCCTACCATTTGACTGGCAGCTTTAAAGTGTTGTTTTCACAAGAATGCTAACCATTATCACAGGATTTATCTGACGCCATCACCTTTAACTCTTAAGCTATTTACTGTCATTGAGGTAATAGTCTTTTAAAGCTCGCAGTTCAGTATTTTCAAAAGTGCAAGAATAAGAAAATCTATCTTCTCAACCTTAACGGATAAACCCAGGATAACAGGACAGTAGACCATGAAGCAGCCAGCCGATACGCCCCAATCAGCGAGTGACCCGTCTAAACCGTCACGTCAATTTAAGCTCGTCAAGATGGGAGTGACGGCCGTGACCTTGTTTGGCGGTGTGATGCTAGCTACTCAACAAGCACAAGCGCTATCCGCATTGGCGATAGTCAACGGTCTGACTGCGAGCGGCGGTGTTACGGTCAGTAAAGACATCTTATATGGTGATGAGTCAGCGCAGGACTTAGATGTTTACTACCCTAAGCCCTTAGCGCAAGCGATGAGGTCTCAGCAAGAGATTGCCCAGACTTATCCTATGGTCGTTTTTGTCCATGGCGGCTCGTGGGAAAGTGGTAGTAAAGAAGAATATGCCTTTGTCGGTCAAAGCTTAGCTCAGGCCGGTTATGTCACAGCAGTGATTAATTATCGCAAAGCGCCCAAGCACGTCTATCCTGATTTTGTAGAAGACACCGCGCAAGCTGTCGCGTGGAGTTATAACAATGCTACAAGCTTGCATGCAGATCCACAGCGCTTAGCGGTGATCGGACACTCAGCTGGCGCGTTCAATGTAGTCGCGGCTATGTCCAACGAGGATTTTTTAGCGCCTTACGGTGTGAGCCCAGACGACATCGCCGCTGTTATCGGTATCGCCGGACCTTATAGCTACGACTTTCGCAAGTATGGCGGCTCTAGCGCCTTTGCCAATGATGCCACCCCCGATGAGGTGATGCCTGATCGACAGCTTAAAGGTCCTCAGCCGCCTTATTTATTATTGACCGCCGAGAATGATGAAACCGTTCATGACACCAATACAGTGAAGATGACTCAGGCGCTAAAAGACTACGGCGCTGCGGTTGAAAACGGCGTGATCAAGGGTGCGAGTCACGCCACTAGTATTGGGGCGATGGCGCCACCACTGCGCTGGGTCAATGATGTGCGGGCGCAGGTGTTGGGCTACTTAGACAAACAGCTAAACTAAAAACCTGAATTAAAAACCTGAGCCTTCTGAGCCTATTGATAAAATCGCACATGGTTTGAGTGCTTCAGCGCTAGCTAACGGTGTTGTTTTATACGCCGCTGATAGCTAGCGGGCCGAATAATTACTGCTTGATAATAGTGTGCTAGACAATACTGTAAGAGAGTCAAACTCTTGTTATAATGTCGCACGCCCAATAAAAATACTGAAATAACACTTCTTAAATAATACAGGATACGTTATGAGCATGAACGCTGATGATTTGATCGCATTTTTACAACAGCACTATCCAGACGCTTTTATTCAAGCTGCCAATCAAGGTAATAAGTTTGATGTACGCGTGGTGGATGCAAGCTTTGAGGGCAAGCGTACTGTACAGCGCCAACAAGCTATCTATGCTCTAGTTAATGACAAGATTGCAAGCGGTGATATACATGCGCTCAATATTCAAGCCTTGACGCCAAGCGAGTGGGAAGTGCAGTCCAAAGGCTAAAGCGCCGCACCTAAATTAGCTTATTCATTCAGCGTACTAGCTGACATTCATAAGCTCTTTTTAGTGTCTTTTACTTATTATTATAATTACCCTTAGGTTATCATTTTATGGATCAATTCTTAATTACCGGCAGCAGTCGTATCGCAGGTGAAGTTACTATCTCCGGTGCTAAAAATGCCGCTTTGCCGTTATTGGCGGCGATGATATTAGCCGAAACACCAACGACTCTGCACAATGTGCCTTCCTTACAAGATGTACGCACCTTGGTTCGACTAATCGGTGGTATGGGAATCGATATCCATAAAGATGGCGATACGGTGACTTGTGATACTGCGAGCATAGATAATTTCTATGCGCCATATGACTTAGTGAAAACGATGCGCGCTTCTATCTTGGTGTTGGGGCCACTGCTTGCTCGTTTTGGTGAAGCTGAAGTATCTTTGCCAGGGGGCTGTGCGATTGGTTCGCGCCCGGTCGATCAGCATCTAAAAGCCTTTGAAGCGATGGGAGCTGAGATTAGTGTCGAAAATGGCTATGTCAAAGCGCAAGCGCCAAAAGGCGGCAAGCTGATCGGCTGTAATTTTTCGTTCGATATGGTGACCGTTGGCGGTACTGAGAACGTCATTATGGCAGCCGCTTTGGCCAAAGGAACGACAGTGCTTGGTAACTGTGCACTCGAACCAGAAGTGGTCGATTTGGCCAATATGCTTGTAGCAATGGGCGCAAAAATAAGCGGCATTGGCACCGCGACGATGACCATTGAAGGCGTTGAGCGCCTGCATGGCTGCGAGTATTCGGTGGTGCCTGATCGTATCGAGACTGGTTCTTATCTAGCCGGTGCATTGATGACGCGCGGTGATGTATTAGCCAAAAAAACATCAGCTGCATTGTTGATTCCTGTACTCGAGAAGTTTGAGTCGATGGGCGCTATCATTACCACAGGCGACGACTGGATTCGCGCGCAGATGAGTATGCGCCCGCAGCCGGTTAATATTCGTACCCAGCCGCATCCAGGCTTTCCTACCGATATGCAAGCTCAGCTCATGGCGATATCCTGTCTTGCTGATGGTACAAGTACCTTTATTGAAAATATCTTTGAGAATCGCTATATGCACGTGCCAGAGCTCAACCGTTTGGGCGCCTCCATCCAAGTTGATGGCCATACGGCAGTAGTCAAAGGCGTTGAGAATTTCACCGCAGCGCCGGTGATGGCAACTGATCTGCGTGCCTCTATGTCGCTTGTGATGGCGGCGGCGTCAGCGGAAGGTGAAAGCCTGATTGACCGTATTTATCATATCGATCGCGGTTATGAAGATGTCGAAAATAAACTACGCGCTTTAGGCGTTAACATCGAGCGTATCAACAGCAACGACTGATATTGATAATAAAAAGCTGACTGAAGGACAGTCCATAAGACTGCTATAGAAGACCCTTTAGTCGACGCTGAATGTATAACATTGACATTAATTGCTTAAATGTTATCGAAACTCTATAAATACTATGACTGAAAATTATGACTGGAAATAATCAAAAACAGCAAGATAACGCTTTATTGAACGAAGTGGATAATGAGTTTAATGGTCTGACTTTAGCGCTTTCTAAAGGCCGGATTCTTGATGAAACCATGCCGCTGTTACAAGCCGCAGGGGTGGACTTGTTAGAAGACCCTAGTGCCTCGCGCAAGCTTATTTTTCCAACCACTCATCCAAATGTACGCGTTCTAATATTGCGAGCAAGTGATGTACCGACTTATGTAGAGCATGGTGCCGCTGACTTTGGGGTAGCGGGTAAAGACGTCTTGCTTGAGCATGGTGCCAATCATGTCTATGAGCTTTTAGACTTACGCATTGCGCAGTGCAAGCTGATGACCGCTGGCGTTAAAGGCGCTACTTTACCCAATCGCCGTTTACGCATCGCTACTAAGTATGTCAATGTTGCGCGCGCTTACTTTGCCAGTCAAGGCCAGCAAGTCGATGTCATCAAGCTCTATGGCTCGATGGAGCTTGCGCCTTTAGTTGGTTTAGGCGATTTGATCGTCGATGTGGTCGACACTGGTAATACTTTGATTGCAAACGGTCTTGAGCCACGCGATCATATCTGTGACGTGTCCTCGCGGCTGATCGTCAATCAAGTCAGTTATAAGCGCAAATTTGCCTTACTTGAGCCTATTTTAGATAGTTTTAAAGAGAGTATAAAAGCCACCTCTTAACAAGGTTTTAGCCATTAAAGGTTTTAGCCATTAATAATATCAAACCTTATTATTGAAGCGTCGCAACCCGTTTAGTGGCTCATCGTATATAGGGCGTGCTACACTAGTTTTACTCTACTCGCTTTTTTATAGGCTCTGCAAAAACTCATTACAGTAGCCCTAAACCGGTTTTGAAGTGTACCAACTATAGGAATCAGTTATGCGCCAAATGACGACTCAAGATAGCGACTTTGAGCAGCAGCTATCTACCTTGCTTGCTTTTGAGACCGTCAATGACGGCGATTTATTACAGACGGTTGATGATATTATCGCGCAGGTGCGTGCTCATGGCGATAGTGAAGTATTAGCGTTAACGCAAAAATTTGATCAACATCCTGCAACCACAATGCCAGAGCTTGAAGTCTCACAAGAAGCTTTAGTAAAAGCTTTTACCACGCTTGATACTGAAGTAAAAGAAGCGCTGAACACGGCCGCCACGCGAGTGAAGACGTTTCATGAGCGCCAAGTACAAGACAGTTGGCACTATGAAGACGAGCTAGGTAATCGTTTGGGCCAAAAAGTCACGCCGCTTGATCGCGTTGGTATCTATGTTCCTGGCGGCTTAGCCTCTTATCCTTCCTCAGTACTTATGAATGCTATTCCTGCAAAAGTCGCAGGCGTTAAAGAAGTCATCATGGTGGTACCTGCGCCTAATGGTGTGCTCAATCCTTTGGTACTAGCCGCTGCGCATTTAGCAGAAGTGGATCGGGTCTTTACGGTAGGAGGAGCGCAGGCGGTAGCTGCTTTGGCTTATGGTACTGAAACCATTCCGCAAGTAGATAAAATCACCGGACCGGGTAACAAATATGTTGCCGCGGCGAAGCGTGCCGTCTTCGGTCAAGTGGGTATCGATATGATTGCCGGTCCCTCTGAGGTGCTGGTTTATGCCGAAGGCGAGGCGGCTGATCGCGCAGACTGGCTTGCGATGGACTTATTATCGCAGGCTGAGCATGACCGTATTGCCCAAGCTATCTTTGTCACTACGAGTAGTGAGCAGTTAGCTGAAGTTGCGGCGGAGATTGACAAGGCGCTAGCAGAGTTACCTAAAGCCGATATCGCGCGCGACTCTCTCAAAAGCCGCGGCGCTTTGATACTGGTCAAAGATAGACAAGATGGTATGGCGCTGATTAACCGTATTGCACCTGAGCACTTAGAGCTGTCTGTTGATGATCCAGATAGCCTGCTTAATGAGGTGCGTCATGCAGGGGCAATATTTATGGGTCGTTATACGCCAGAGGCCATTGGTGACTACTGCGCAGGACCTAATCATGTCTTGCCGACTTCAGGCACGGCGAGATTTTCATCACCGCTAGGGGTGTATGATTTTCAAAAAAAATCCTCTATCATTTATTGCAGTGAAGGCGGCAGTAAGCCATTAGCCCAGACTGCTGATATCTTAGCGCAGCGTGAAGATTTAGAAGCGCATGCGCGCTCGGCTCGTTATCGTTACCAGTAAGGCTTTATCAATAGTTGAATAATAGCGCAAAAATACAAACGTAATAATAGATATAATAAACGATCTAAAACTAAAAAAAGTCGTCAAACCAGCGCTAATTTTAACTTGTTTATTAATTGAGGATTTCTAACAGTGTTACGATATGGGTAACAGGGTTGTTAGAGTAGAATAAGAGTAGGGTCATTTATGAGTGAATTAAAGGTAGATACTAGGCTATGGTCCGGTAAAGCGCGTAATTTATCACCTTACATTCCCGGTGAGCAGCCGCAGCACAATAACTTATGTAAGCTTAATACCAACGAAAACCCATTTCCGCCTTCACCAAAAGTTGCTGCAGCAATCAGCGCCGTACTTACCCAGCAAGCTGAAGAGCTGCGCTTATATCCTGCGCCTGAATCTGACGACTTACGTGGCGCTTTAGCGAGAGCTTATGACCTAGATATCAATCAAGTCTTCGTCGGTAATGGCTCTGATGAAGTGCTGGCGTTAATATTTGCCAGTTTTTTTATGAAAGAGCGGCCACTGCTAGCGCCGGATATCAGCTATAGTTTTTATCCAGTATATGCCCAGACTTTTGGAGTTGAGTTGGTAAAGATCGCGCTAGAAGCGGATTTTAGTATTGATCCTGATGCGTATCGTCAGCCTTGCAGTGGTATCATCATTGCTAACCCTAATGCGCCAACCGGCTTGTTACTTTCGCTTGCAGATATTCGTAAGCTTGCGAGCGAGCATCCCAATGCCACTATTGTCATAGATGAAGCTTATATTGATTTTGCACAAGCTGGCGCGACCGTTTCGGCGGTGAGCCTGATTAACGAGCTAGATAATGTATTAGTGACTCAAACCTTCTCAAAGTCACGCTCGCTCGCTGGCCTCAGAGTAGGGATGGCCTTTGGTAACCCTTCGTTAGTTGAAGCGTTAACACGCATGAAGAATAGCTTCAATAGCTATCCGTTAGATAAGCTGGCACAAGCTGGCGCGAGAGCTAGTGTTTTAGATACCGAGTACTTTGAGCAGACTTGTCAGCAAGTGATTGATTTGCGTCATTCTTTGACTGCCGAATTGAAGGCTTTAGGTTTTGAGGTGTTGCCATCACAGGCCAACTTTGTCTTTGCGCGTCCTCATGATGGTGACGCTATCGGTATAGCAAGCGCGTTACGCGAGCAAGGCATTATTGTCAGACACTTTGATACGCCGCGTATACAAGAGTATCTGCGTATTACGGTAGGAACCGCTGAGCAGCAACAGCGTCTTATTACCGCACTAAAGGAGCTAGCGGCTCAATAAAAGCACTGAGTTTGTCTATTAAGATAAGTCTTTATGAGCAATCCGCTTGCGCCAATACTGCAAGCAGGTTGCCCACTTTATCTAAGCACTCTTGATACTCAGCGTCTATATCTGAGGCAACCGTAATACCGCCACCTGCCCACAAACGCACGGATTTACTACCGTCTTCTAGCCTTGCGGCCTGCAAGGTGCGAATCAGCACATTCCATTGCCCACTACCATCGAAATTCATATAACCCATAGTGCCACAATATGCGCCACGCGGCGCTATTTCTAGCTCCGATATAATCTCAACCGCGCGTCTTTTAGGGGTACCGGTGATGGAGCCTGCCGGCAGACTGCCAAATAATACCGCTAGCGGATGGGTGTCTGCCTTTAGCTCAGCGGTGATAGTGCTGACCATGTGATGAACATTACTAAAGCTCTCAATAGCAAATAACTGCGGTACTTTTACTGAGCCTGTTTTAGCGTATTTTCCCAAGTCGTTGCGTAGTAAGTCGACGATCATCACATTTTCAGCGCGATCTTTATCGCTGCTTAAAAGCTGCTGTTTAAAGGTTGCATCTTCCTCCGTAGTGATACCGCGCGGCATGGTACCTTTTATCGGCTTAGTGGTGATGGCGTGCTTGTCGCTAATAGCGTCTTTACTAAAGGTAAAAAACAACTCTGGTGAGCAGCTTAGTAATTCAAAATCTGCTTGATTTAGCGAATCGTTGTTTAAAGAGTTGACGCTCATATAACCGGCAAAAGGCGCTTGTGTATTACGCTGTAAGCTTGGCAGATAGTCCATTAAGCTTAGTGTTGTTGTCAGATCTTGCTCATTATTTGCCGAAGATGCTAACTGCCCTTGCCAAGCTTGGGTCAGATTGATTTGATAGCAGTCGCCTTGCTGCAGGTAGTGCTGGGTTTGCGCAAACGCTTGTTTATAGTCACTTTTTTGCCACTGAGGTGTCAGCTTTAAAGGGGTTAATAGCGGATACAGCTGACTCAACTCTTTGTGCTCAGATAAGGTTTCCGCTTGACCATGTTTAGTAAGCTTATGTTCTAAAGCATTAAGATAAGAGACGAGCTGCTCTAAGTGGTTGTCTTTTATTGCCTTGTCTGAGTTGTCAGTCGATTTGCAGCTTAGCGACCAGATTGTCCCATTAGCTTTGTTGTTTATATTGTTGTCTACATTTCTAGTTAAATAGATATCATAATGACCGAGTGCAGCAAGCGGCGACTCAGCATTTGTCATAGTGACCGCTGGGCTTAAGTCCTGCGCGGCGATGTCATAACCGATAAATCCAATGAGGCCATGATGATAGCGCGGCGAGCTTGACGTAGTTTGCGCTACTTTTTTTCGCCTTTTTTCCACTTTCTCATAATCTCTACAATAATCGATGAGCTGCTGTTGCCAAGCCTCATAAGTGATGTTTGCTACAGTTGACGTCATAGAATCGTCGCGAAACGTTTGCATCAGCTGATAAGTTGCTTGCGAATCTGGCGCAAAATAAAGCTGCCAGCTGACTTTAGGTAGTAGACCGATGACTGGCTCGTCGTCATTAGCGAGCCAAACCAGTTGCCAGTTTGCCGCGCTGTCTTTGGCTATTAGATGCTGCTGTAGTACAGGCAGTAACTCTGCGGCACACAAGTCGCCAAAACGCCAGCTATGATTAAACATAGCTGGCGTCTCATTGGGCGCTGCATTGATTGTAGGGTGTTCAGTACTCATAAATTAAGCAGTAAATTCTTTAATAATCAAAGTTGCATTGGTACCGCCAAAACCGAAGCTATTACTCATCAATGTCTTGAGCTTGGTTTCACGCTTTTGGGTGACGATATCGAAACCAGTAGCGTCTTCATCTAGAGTGTCGACATTGATGCTTGGGGCGATAAAGCCTTCTTTCAGCATCAACAAGCAGTAAATCAGCTCTTGCGCGCCGACTGCGCCTAAGCTATGACCGGTCATGGATTTAGTAGAGCTTATCGGCGGGACTTGACTGATATCGCCACCGAATACTTTGGCGATAGCTTGCAGTTCAGTGATATCCCCTAGCGGCGTGCTCGTACCATGAGTATTGATATAATCGACGCTCTTTAAACCTGCGTCATTCAGCGCTTGTTGCATGCAGCGTACCGCACCCTCACCGCTAGGCGCGACCATCTGCGCTCCATCGGAGCTTGCGCCATAACCGACGATCTCGGCTAAGATATGAGCGCCGCGTGCCTCAGCGTGCTCAAGGCTCTCAACCACTAGCATCGCGCCGCCAGCAGCAATCACAAAGCCATCACGGTCTTTGTCATAAGCACGAGAAGCCAGCTTTGGTGTATCGTTATACTGGGTGCTAACTGCGCCCATCGCATCGAACATACAAGACTGCGTCCAGTGCTCCGCCTCACTACCGCCTGCAAGCACCACATCTGCTTTGCCGAGCTGAATGAGCTCAGCGGCATGACCGATACAGTGCGTTGAGGTGGCGCAAGCAGAGGTAAGAGAGTAGGAGACACCTTGAATCTTCAGGCCAGTTGCTAATGCCGCGGAGACTGAGCTGCCCATCGTTTTGGGTACTGCCATAGCGCCAACACCGCGCAGACCTTTTTCGCGCATGGCCTCTACTGCGTTGACGATACTCTCGGTCGAGGCGCCACCTGAGCTGGCGACTAAGGCCACACGCGGATTGTTATTAATCGTCTCAAGAGATAAGCCTGATTGCTCGATAGCGTCTAAGGCGCTGACATAAGCATAGAGGCTAGCATCGCTAAAAAAGCGCTTGAGCTTACGATCGATCTTGGCGGTATCTAATGCCGTTTTGTCGATACTACCGCTCACTTGCGACTTAAATCCATGCTCGGCATAGGACTCATTGAAGGTGATACCAGATTGTCCTTCTTTTAGAGACTGAGTAACGCGGGCCAAATCGTGACCGATGCAAGAGACGATCCCAGCTCCTGTAATAACCACTCGGCGCATATTCTATTCCTTGTAATAATGGTGTTTTTACGATTTTCAGATCGGTTGTACAAGACTATTTGTCAGCTAGATTATTCACAATCCAACCCAATCTGAACCTCAGATAAAGTCATACAATGATACCTTAGTTCCGACTATAATGATGCACAAGATATGCAATATATTTTACTGACTGATAAGTATGTTTGATTAATAGTGAATTGTCAGACGTTAAAACTCAAACTGGTAAGCTTTGTTAAGATCATTGTTAGTTATTGATTATGACCTACTATAAAGTCGTTAACAGAAAGTAGAAGATACAAACTTTATGTTCTCAATAACATTGTTCACACTGACAGCCATTATGAGAATTAGCTACTCTAATAAATGTAACTGTAGTAAAGCCTCTAATCTTTTAATTTACAAGCTTATTAAAGGTTAAGCTATAAAAGCTCAAAATATAGAGCACTTACCCTATAAAATAATAGGTGCTAACAATAACATTCTGCTTACTAACCCTGTCAATTTAAGGACATAACTATGGCAAAGCGTAACACCCTCTCTAAAGGTATTAGTACTATCGGTCATTTCACTCGTGATAATCTTGAGCGTATGGGCGCTTTTATCGATAGCGCGAACGCCAAGGCAGGCAAGCCGCGTCAATATAAAGCCGTTAATTTAGGTGATGAAGATTATCAGCAAGACCTATTTCGTGAGCAGACACTAAAGGCCACCCAGCAGCTGATCGGTACGCGTTTTGCCACTTATGGTAAGTATGCCAAAAAGATAGTGCCTAATAGTCTTTTTCAATCAACTATCGATAGCGCCTTTGCACAAATTGCCAACCTTGCTGCTAGTTGGAGTCATTTAGATCTACCCAACGAGCATCGTTTTGCGGATATATCGAGCTTAGATGAGGAGCAGCGCTACGCACTTGCCACTGATATCGCTAACCAAAACCGTGCTTTAGCGACATTAGGCGGTATTACTGGTCTTGCAGGTCTGCCAGGTTTGCTCGCCGATACTTTATGGCTATTATTAGTATCACTACGCACCGTGTATCAGCTCGCTGCCGTTTATGATAAGCCGTTGACTGGCAAGCAAGGGGTAAAGATGGCTTATGAGCTACTCTCTGCAGCCGATCTGAGTAAAATGCAAGAAAAGCAGGCTCTGCTTGCAGGTATTGGCGTAGGTAAACAGTTACTTGATAATGCACAAAGCCGCGGTTTGCATAACGAGCTGCAAAACTTAGGTCTAAAAAATAAAAACGTCAATTACTACGCCGAACAAGTCGATAATATCGCCGGACAAGTGGGTATCGATTTAGATCAAATTAATCTATCTTGGTTGCGCCGCTTTTTGCCAGCGACTGCTGTCATTGTTGGTATGCGTTATAACAGTAGCTTAATTGACGAAGTCATTGGCGTAGCACAAGCGACCTTCGGGCCTGAGCCTAAGCTTGCTAATAAAGCCATTACCGATGACAGTGGCAGCGAAGCTAAAGTTGAAACCTCTGATAGCAATAAAAAAGACAAGACTGAGCAAGATAAGCAAAGCGACAAAGAATCTGCTAAGACGTCAGACGATAACAAGCAAACTAACGATAAGAGCGGTGCAGATGATAAAAAAACTGATAATAATGCCAAGAGCGATGAGGCTAAGCAAGATAAGCAACAAGCTCAAGCCAATAAGTAGCTTTAGCAGATTCATGTAGGTGCTAAAACAGACACTAAGCCAAAAGGCGATACTGATGAATAAAAGGGCTAAAGGTAGGATATGGTTGGTAATATCGTTACCGCTCTTGAAAAATAGCTCAGTATCGCCATTTAGTATGGACAAGTTAATTTAGCTTATTACAGGTTAAAGACTTATTGCACATTCAAGAATAGTTGTAAAGTGAAATCGCTGATAAGTAGTTGAAATAGCAGCAACAACTCTTTATAATATACTGTCCTAAAAATGGGTACTGCCAATATTTACGATTATCGTGGATTGCTCGGCAGATTGGCCCATTTTTTTGTTTTATACCAAACGGGAGAAGGATGCCTTATGGCAACAACTAACCAATTGATTCGTAAGGGTCGCAAAACCATCAAGGAAAAGTCAAAAGTTCCTGCGTTGCAAGCGTGCCCACAGCGCCGCGGTGTATGTACTCGTGTTTATACGACTACACCAAAAAAACCTAACTCAGCTATGCGTAAAGTATGCCGTGTTCGCTTAACTTCAGGTTATGAAGTATCAAGCTATATCGGCGGCGAAGGTCATAACCTACAAGAGCACAGCGTTGTGCTTATCCGTGGTGGTCGTGTAAAAGATCTACCAGGTGTACGTTATCACACCGTTCGCGGTGCACTTGACTGCGCAGGCGTAAAAGACCGTAAGCAAGGTCGTTCTAAGTACGGTGCCAAAAAGCCAAAAGCTTAATGTAAGCTGAGCTTTTTGCATTACCCATTTAACTGTGCATAGGTTTGGTGTTACTAGACAAAACTCACTCAGTGATTTTGCTATTAAACATACCACTATGCAGTAAGGCTGACTGATAATGGATAGCTCTGCTCTTATAGATGCAGCTTGAGATTATGAATGTCAGACTCTCCTGAAGACAAGGAAATTTATTATGCCAAGACGTCGCGTCGTAGCTACCCGTGAGATCCTACCGGATCCTAAGTTTGGTAGCCAAACTATCGCCAAATTCATCAACCACGTGATGAACGATGGTAAAAAATCTACTGCTGAGCGTATCGTATATGGTGCTCTTGAGACGGTAAGCGAAAAGCGTAACATCGAAGATCCAGTATCTTTCTTCGAAGAAGTGCTAGAAAACGTTCGCCCAATGGTCGAAGTAAAAGCTCGCCGTGTTGGTGGTGCAACCTACCAAGTACCAATGGAAGTACGCCCCTCCCGTCGTACTGCCTTGGCTATGCGTTGGTTAGCGGAAGCCGCTGCTAAGCGTTCTGAAAAATCTATGGCTTTGCGCCTTGCCGGTGAGCTAAGCGATGCCTCAGAAGGTAAAGGTAATGCTATGAAGAAGCGTGATGAAGTTCACCGTATGGCTGATGCCAACAAAGCGTTCTCGCATTACCGCTTCTAAGCGATATTCTTATAATTGTTTTATTCTATTGATTGTCGCCATCGTTAACGGTTATTTAGTGGCATACCGCTAAGCTTATTATACTTAGCTTTATACTGCTAAAGCCTCCAGGTGGCGGACATCTATCAAGATATTTCTTTATATAGGCATCTTTATAGGTCTACTCCTAGCTGGTTCTTACTAAAGAGTATCCCAAAATTTATACCACTATATTCTTAGTATTTGCTCTTGTTTGTCCGTATCAGGTCCAATAATCAGTAAGTCATACTATAAAGTTGACGGCTTTGTTACAGAGTATGGGGTAGAGACACAACACCTTAATTCATACACGAATTTCCCTAGGAAAATACTATGGCTCGTAAAACTCCCTTAAAGCGCTATCGTAATATTGGTATCTCAGCGCATATTGACGCTGGTAAGACTACCACGACTGAGCGTATTTTATTCTATACTGGTAAAAACCACCAACTCGGTGAAGTTCATGATGGTGGCGCAACTATGGACTGGATGGAACAAGAGCAGGAGCGTGGTATCACGATCACCTCAGCTGCGACGACTTGTTTCTGGAAAGGTATGGATCAACAGTTTGATGAACATCGCATCAACATTATCGATACCCCAGGTCACGTTGACTTCACCATTGAAGTTGAGCGTTCTATGCGTGTCCTTGATGGGGCTTGTATGGTTTACTGTGCAGTAGGCGGCGTTCAGCCACAGTCTGAAACTGTATGGCGTCAGGCAAACAAGTACAAAGTACCACGTCTAGCGTTCGTCAATAAGATGGACCGTGTTGGTGCTGATTTTTATCGTGCTGTAGAACAAGTGAAAACTCGTCTTGGTGGTAACCCAGTACCGGTCGTTATTCCAATCGGTAAAGAAGAAGATTTTGAAGGTGTTATCGATCTTATCACTATGAAAGCTATCTATTGGGATACTGAAACTCAGGGTATGACGTTTGAAGAGCGTGAGATCCCAAGCGAGCTGCAAGCTAAAGCAGAAGAATATCGCGAGATGTTGGTTGAGACTGCCGCTGAAGCTTCTGAAGAACTTATGAATAAATACCTAGAAGACGGCGAGCTGTCTGAAGATGAGATTCATAACGCTATTCGCGAGCGTACTATCGCTAACGAAATCATCCCAATGCTTTGTGGTACTGCCTTTAAAAACAAAGGCGTCCAAAAAATGCTAGACGCAGTTATTCGTTATATGCCTGCGCCGCATGATGTACCAGCAATCCGCGGTATTCTTGATGACAAAGAAGAGTCTGAAGGCTTCCGTGAAGCGTCTGATGATCAGCCGTTTGCCGCACTAGCGTTTAAGATCATGAATGACAAGTTCGTTGGTAACTTAACCTTCGTTCGTGTTTACTCAGGCGTTATGCAGCAGGGTAGCAGTGTTTATAACCCAGTTAAGATGAAGCGTGAGCGTATCGGCCGTATCGTTGAGATGCATGCTAACTCGCAAGAAGAGCTACAAGAGATCCGCTCTGGTGACATCGCTGCTTTAGTCGGTATGAAAGACGTTGGTACTGGTGACACGTTATGTGATGAGCAAAACGTTATTACGCTTGAGCGTATGGAATTCCCAGATCCAGTTATCAGCCTTGCTGTTGAGCCAAAGACTAAAGCTGACCAAGAAAAAATGTCAATCGCTCTAGGCCGCTTGGCAAAAGAAGATCCGTCGTTCCGTGTACATACTGACGAAGAGTCTGGTCAGACTATCATCAGTGGTATGGGTGAGCTTCACTTAGAGATCTTGGTTGACCGTATGAAGCGTGAATTCAATGTTGAAGCCAACATCGGTGCACCGCAAGTTGCTTATCGCGAAACGATTCGTGAAACTGTCGAACAAGAAGGCAAGTTCGTTCGTCAGACTGGTGGTCGTGGTAAATTCGGTCACGTTTGGTTACGTCTTGAGCCACTTGATCCAGCAGGTGATGTTGAGTACGAATTCGCTGAAGAAGTTGTTGGTGGTGTGGTACCAAAAGAGTATCACGGTGCGGTCGACAAAGGTATCCAAGAACGTATGCAAAACGGCGTCCTTGCTGGCTACCCAGTGGTTGGCGTAAAAGCAACGTTATACGATGGTTCATACCATGACGTTGACTCTGATGAATTGTCATTCAAAATGGCAGGTTCTATGGCTTTCAAAAAAGGCTTTATGGCAGCAAACCCTGCGCTACTAGAGCCAGTCATGAAAGTTGAAGTTGAGACGCCAGAAGACTACATGGGCGACATCATGGGTGATTTAAACCGTCGCCGTGGTATGGTTCAAGGCATGGAAGATCTGCCTGGTGGTACTAAGCAGATCCGTGCTGAAGTACCATTAGCTGAGATGTTTGGTTATGCTACGCAAATGCGCTCAATGTCACAAGGCCGCGCGACTTACTCAATGGAATTCCAAAAGTACGCGGAAATTCCAAAGTCTGTTGCTGCTGAAATCATCTCTAAGTTCAACTCTAATGATGATGAGTAATTAGCTTGCTTACGACAGTATAGAGCGCCCTTATATATAAGACCTCTATACTGTTATAGATATACAGTTATTAGAAATACACCAATAATTAGTTAAAAGACTTGTTATTGGTGGTTATTTTCTTATAATATCTGCACACTAAGTGCACCTCTAAACATTTATTTCAATGTGGTCAGCATTATCTTAGTCGTTTTATATGAGTTATCTCATAATTATAGACCTAGAAGCTTACCCCAATAAAAAAGGATACACTCATGGCAAAGGCCAAGTTTGAACGCAACAAGCCCCACGTCAACGTCGGCACCATCGG